>NZ_RCVK01000210.1:0-8181 GCF_003667485.1 Micromonospora sp. BL1 | reverse complement strand
GCCCGGAGCTGGGCGAGTGGCTCGCCGCCGACGACGGCGCGTACCTGTGCCTCGTCGGCGGCGAGCCACTCGCCCAGCTCCGGGCCGGGCGCGACGGTCCGCGCCTCGGCGAGCGTGCGCAGCGCGCCGCCCGGGTCGCCGCCGTCGGCCAGCAGCCCGGCCCGGCACAGCGCGGTGAGCGCGGCACCGCCCGGCTCAGCGCCGGCCGGCCCGGCGAGCGCCAGGTGGGCCGTGGCCTCCGCCGGCCGGTCCCGCTGCCAGTCCACGAGCGCCAGCGCCAGGTACGCGTAGCCGCAGTCGGACCGGGACGACCAGCCCTGGCAGGGCGGCATCGCCAGCGCCTCCCGGGCCAGCTCCTCGGCGGCCCGCAGCGCGCCCCGGGCCGCCTCCAGCAGGGCCGAGCGGCTGACGCAGAGCAGCTCGGTACGCGGCCGCCCCGCCCGCCGTGCCGCCTCCCGGGCGGTGGCGAACCGGTCCCGCGCGGTGGGCAGCTCCCCCTCGGCCAGCGCGGCCAGCCCGTGCGCGGCGCCGGCCACCGCGCGCACGTCGTCCCGCTCGGCGGTCCCGGCGCGCGGATCGCCGGCCTCACCGGCCACGGCACCGCCGGCGTCCGGGCCGCTCGGGGACTCGTCCCCCGCGATGGTGGACAGCAGGCGATCGGCCGCCCGGCGTACCTCCTCGTGGTCGCCGCCGAGCCGGGCGAGGCTCAGCTCCACGGCGGCGGCCAGCCGGCCGAACCGGTCGCGGCGCGGCGCGGGCAGGTCGGCGGCGTCGGCCAGCGCGCGCCGCAGCTGCACGTCGGCGGCGGCCCGGTCCCCGGCGTACGCCCGCTCGGCGGCCGCGGCCAGCGCCAGCTCCGGATCACGGCGGACCGCCTCGGCCGGCGGCTCGGGTGGGGCCGGTACGGCGGCCGGTTCGTCCGGCGCCAGCTCGGGCCAGCGGGTGACGAGCAGCTCGGTGGCGTCGGCCCACTCACCGGCGAGAAGCGCGTGCCGCAGCGCCTCGGCCGGACGGTCGTGGCCGGCGTACCAGCCGGCGGCGCGCCGGTGCAGCTCGCGCACCTCGTCGGCGGGCAGCCGGTCCATTTCGTCGCGCAGCACGTCGGCCAGCAGCGGGTGCGGCCGGTACCACTGCGGGCTGCCGCCGTCCTGGTGCAGGAAACCGCCCTCCCGGGCCGCCTCGGCGAGCAGGTGCCCGGCGTCGGGCCGCCCGGTCAGCGCGGCGGCCAGGTCGGCGTGGACCGCGACGGCCACCGCCACCCGGCGCAGGACGTCGCGGGTCGCCGGTTCCAGCGGGGCGAGCACCTCGTCCCGCAGGTACGCGGCGACGTCCGGCTGGTCACCGGCGAACCGGTCCACGGCGCGCGCCGGGTCGGCGCCGTCCCCGAGCGCGAGCGCGGCGAAGCGCAGCCCCGCCGGCCAGCCGGTGGTGCGCTCGGCCAGCCGGGCCACGGCCGGGGCGGGCACCGACACGCCGTGCGCGACGAGCAGGTCGGCCACCTCGTCGGCGGTGAACGCCAGGTCGTCGGCGCCGATCACGGTCAGCTCGCCGGCCAGCCGCCAGCGGTGCAGCGCCAGCGGTGGCTCGCTGCGCGCGCCGGCCACCAGCCGAAGCCGGCCGTCGGTGTGCCGGAGCAGGAACTCCAACCCGGTCAGGGCGGCCGGATCGGTGACCCGGTGCAGGTCGTCCAGGACCAGCAGCACGTGTCGTTCCCGTGCGGCGAGCGCGGCGGCGAGCGTTTCGAGCTGCTCGGGCCGGGGCGGTCCGTCCGGCACCGGTGGCGGCCCGTCGTCCGGGGCGTCGGCGGCGGCGGTACGCAGGGCCGCCGCGAGGTAGCCCCAGAGCCGCCGGGTGGTCTCCCCCGCGGCCACCGTCAGCCAGGCCGGCGCCGGCCCCTCCCGCTCCCCCTGCGCCCAGGTCGACAGCAGCGTCGTCTTGCCCCAGCCGGCCGGCGCGCAGACGAGCGTCAACGGGCCCGACGCGCCCTGTTCCAGCCGGTCCAGCAGCCGGGGACGCAGCAGGACCGGCTCGGGCGGCACGGGCGGCGTCAACCGGGACGCCAGCAACGGCGGGCCACCCGGCAGCGCACCACCGGCGACATCGGGTGAATCGAGGCCGGTGGTGAGCAGATCGCGCGTACCGGTGATGTCGCTTGTGCCGCTCCGTGCGGTGACGACCTGGTCTGCCTCCTCCGGCATGCGTCCCTCCCCCCGTCGGTGCGGGCAGCGGTTACCCGCACCGCGCCGGTTCACCCCTTCCGGGCGAACCCCGCTCACCCGGGCGCCGCGCACCCTGTAGGCACGCGGGGCGGCCGGCCGGAGCGCCGGCCGCCCGGAAAACGGCGGGAGGTCGGGTGGCGCGGAGCAGACGGCTGGCGGCCGGCGCGCTGGCGCTGGCGGGGGCACGGGTGCTGGCTCCGGCGGGCGCACGGGTGCTGGCCCGCCGCCGCGCGCGGCGGGCCGGTACGGATCCGCGGCCGGGCCGGTGGCAGGTGGCGACGATCGCCGTGGCGCCCGAACAGGTGCTCCCGGCGGGGCGGTGGCCCGAGCCGCTGCGCCGCCTCGACGGCGCGGTCGAGGTGTGGGCCCGACCGGCCCCCGGCGGGCGCGGCACCGAACTGGCGATCCGCCCGCTGGGCGGGGAGTGCACGATCCCGGGGTTCGCCGCGCACCTGGTCGGCGACGACCCGGGCCGGTTCCTGCGGCAGGTGCTGCGGCAGACCAAGCAGCTCCTGGAGACCGGCGAGGTGCTGCGGGCGGACCGTTCGCCGCTGGACCGGCCGGGGACGCCGACGTGAGGGCGCTGTGCTGGGCCGGGGCCGGCCTCCTGGAGGTGCGCCGCGTCCCGGACCCGGAGCTGCGCAACGCCCAGGACATGATCGTCCGGGTCCGGCGCAGCACCACGTGCGGCGCGGACCTGCCGCTGCTGGGCGGGCGGGTGCCCGAGGCGTCCGCCGGGGAGGTGCTCGGACGTGAGTTCCTCGGCGACGTGGTCGAGGTCGGTCCGGAGGTACGCCGGCACCGGGTCGCCGACCGGGTGGTGGTCGGCGCGGCGGTGGCCTGCGGGGCGTGCTGGTTCTGTCGGCAGGGGCTGCCGGCCTGCTGTGACAACGGCACGAGCGGCGTGACCGCCGAGCCGGCGTGGGGGCAGCCGTCCGCCGGGGGTTACGGCCGGCCGGCCCGCCTGGGCGGCTTCGCCGGTGGCCACGCCGAGTACGTGCGGGTGCCGTACGCCGACGTGGGCGCGTTCGCCGTACCGGAGTCGGTGAGCGACGAACGGGCGGTGTTCGCCGCCGACGCCGCACCGGCCGGCTGGTACGGCGCCGAGCTGGGCGAGGTCGCCCCCGGCGACGTGGTGGCGGTGTGGGGTGCGGGCGCGGTCGGCCAGCTCACCGCCGACGCGGCGGTGGCCCGGGGCGCGGACCGGGTGGTGGTCGTCGACGACCGGGACGACCGGCTGCGGATGGTCACCGGGCACGACGGCGTGGAGGCGCTCAACCACAGGTACGTGGACGTGCTCGCCGAGCTGCGCGAACGCAGCGGCGGCCGAGGGCCGGACGTGTGCGTCGACGCCTCCGGGGTGCCGGCCGCGCCGGTGCGGTGGCCGGCGGCCGAGCCGGACGGCGGGGCGGCGCTGCGCGAGGCGGTGCACGCCTGCCGCAAGGGCGGCGTGGTGGTGGTGCTCGACGCCCGGCCCGGATTCGTGGACCGGTTCCCGCTCGGCGCGCTCGCGGACAAGGGGCTCGCGGTCCGCGCCGCCCGGCGCCGGGGCAGTGCCGCGATCCCGGCGCTGCTGGAGCGGATGGCCCGCGACGAGCTGGTCACCGAGCATCTGGCCACCCACCGGATGCCGCTGGAGCGCGGCGCCGAGGGGTACGCGTTGTTCCGGGACAGGGCCGACGGCTGCGTCCGGGTGGTCTTCACACCGTGAAGGTGAGCGCCGTGGATGGCACACTCGGCGGATGCGCGCAGACCGTCCGTACGACCTCGTCCTGTTCGGTGCCACCGGCTTCACCGGCGGGCTGACCGCCGAGTACCTGGCCCGGCACGCGCCGGACCGGCTGCGCTGGGCCCTCGCCGGGCGCAACCCGGACAAGCTGGCCGCGGTGCGGGACCGGCTGGCCGCCATCGACCCGGCCCTGGCCGACCTGCCACTGCTCACCGCCGACGTGACCGACCCGGCGTCGCTGCGCGCGGTGGCGGAGTGCGCCCGGGTGGTGGCCACGACCGTCGGCCCGTACGTGCACCACGGCGAGCCGCTGGTGGCCGCCTGCGCCGCGGCCGGCACCGACTACCTCGACATCACCGGTGAGCCGGAGTTCGTCGACCGGATGTACGTGCGGCACCACGCCGAGGCGGTGCGCACCGGGGCACGCCTGGTGCACGCCTGCGGCTTCGACTCGATCCCGCACGACCTGGGCGTCTGGTACACGGTCAAGCAACTGCCGGCCGACGGGCCGATCGCCGTGGACGGGTACGTCCGGGCCGGCGGCCGGTTCTCCGCCGGGACGTACCACTCGGCGCTCACCGCGTTCTCCCGTACCGGTGAGATGAGCCGCGCGGCGCGGGCCCGCCGGGCGATGGAGCCCGGCCCGGACGGACGCCGGGTCCGCGCGGTGCCGGGCAAGGTCGGCCGGGTACGCGAGTTCGGCCAGTGGGCGGTGCCGCTGCCCACCATCGACCCGCAGGTGGTCCGCCGGTCCGCGGCCGCCCGCCCGGAGTACGGCCCGGACTTCCGCTACCGGCACTTCGCGGCGATGAAGCGGCTGCCCACGGTGCTGGTCGCGGGCGTCGGGCTGGCCGGCGTGGTGGGGCTGGTGAAGGTGGCGCCGACGCGGCGCTGGCTGCTCGGGCGGCTCGCCTCCGGGCAGGGCCCGACCGCCGAGCAGCGGGCCAAGTCGTGGTTCCGGGTGCGGTTCGTGGGCACCGGCGGCGGCCGGCGGGTGGTGACCGAGGTGGCCGGCGGCGACCCGGGTTACGACGAGACGGCCAAGATGCTCGCCGAGTCGGCGCTCTGCCTGGCCTTCGACGACCTGCCGGAGACCGCCGGGCAGGTCACTCCTGTCGCCGCGATGGGCGACGCGCTGCTGGAGCGGCTGGTACGCGCCGGCATCACGTTCCGCACCCTGCCGGCGTGAGGTTGACCCTCGACCCGCTTGAGGTCACAGGATGACGGCCGTGGAGAGCGAGCTTCGCAGCATCGGCGAACTGGCCCGGGCCAGCGGGTTGACGGTCAGCGCACTGCGGTTCTACGACCGTTCCGGCGTGCTGGCCCCGGCCCGGGTGGACCCGGTCACCGGCTACCGCTGGTACACCGAGGAGCAGGTGGACCCGGCCCGCCTGGTGGCCGGGCTGCGCCGGGTGGGGATGCCGCTGACCGGCATCGCCGAGGCGCTGCGGCACCGGCACCGGCCGGCCGAGGTGCACCGGCTGCTGGACGCGCACCTGCGCCGCCTGGAGGACGGCCTGGCCGACGCCCGTCGCGAACTCTCCCGGATCCGCAGCCTGATCGACCCGGAGGAGACCATCGTGACCACCCGCCTCGTGCTGTCCCGCACCGACCTCGCCGCCGCCGTGGACGCCGTACGCTTCGCCGTCGGCGCCGACCCCGACCTGCCGGTCCTGTCCGGCGTGCTGGTGGAGGTCGAGCCGGACGGGGTCCGGCTGGTCGCCACCGACCGGCACCGGCTGGCGGTGGCCCGCGTCGCCGGCACCGTCGACGGCCCGCCGGTGAGCGCGCTGCTGCCGGTGGCACCGGTGGACGAACTCCGCGCGCTGCTGGACGCCGAAGGTGCGGAGACCGCCGAGGTGGTCGTCGCCGCCGACCGGGTGACGGTCACGGTGGCGGGTCGCTCGGTGACCGCCGAACCGCTGCCGTACGACTTCCCTGACTACCGGCGGCTGCTGCGGGCGCAGCTCGGCGACGTGCCCGCGTACCGGATCCCGTTCGACGGCGCGGCGCTGCGCGCGGCGCTCACCGCCGACGGCGTCCCGGTCTGCCACCGCGCGCACGAGGGCGTCGAGCACGAGGTGGTGGCGCTCGGCCTGGACGGCCGGGGCGAGCTGCGCCTGGTCGACCCGAACGCAGTGGTCGGCGCGGGTGGCGCGGCGGGCGCGGGCGGCGCGGGTGGCGCGGGTGGCGCCGACGGCGCGGCTGGTGCGGGTGGCCCGGATGCGCTTCGGGTGGCGGTGAACCGTGAGTACCTGCTGGACGCGCTGGGGTCCGGCGACGGCCAGCTCGTGCTGGAGCTGGACGGCCCGATCGCCCCGCTGGCCGTGCGGCGGGCCGACGACGCGGACGCCTTCTCGGTCCTGATGCCGGTACGCCTCTGACGCTCCGGTCTCCGGCCCGCGCTCGCCGGTCCCGGCCCCGCACCGCACCGCACTGCGGCAGGAATCAGTGACCGTGCGTGACCACACCGCCGCCCCCATCCCTTCACCCCTCGCGCACTTTGCTCTGCAGCCATCCACGCAACGCTGACGCTCCGTCGAACGCTGCGTCGGTGGCTGCAGAGCAAAGTCGCCGGAGGGGCATGTCGGCCGGAGAGTGGATCCGCGAGATTGACCAGGTCAGCGGACCGGTGAGCGGCAATGGGCTGGCACGGGCATCGGAACACCATCACGGAATGTGAACACGCCCTGTCGACGGCTCAACCACCACGCACCGTCACCGGAAAGGGCCTTGCGGCGGCGGGCTGCGCGGGCCGGGCCGGGGCGGCGGGGACGCGACGGTAGCATCTGGAGGTCCCACCTGACTGCCTGGACGGAGGCGTACGAGCAGCATGCTCGACATGGAGTTGATCCGGAAGGATCGCGAGGCGGTGGCGACCGCGCTGGCGAAGCGTCTGGATCCCGCCGAGGTCACCCGGGCGCTGGACGACATCCAGCGGCTCGACCAGGAGCGACGCGCCCTGATCACGGAGATCGACGCCGAGCGGCAGCGCCGCAAGGCCGAGGCGCGCGCGTACGCGGAGGCGAAACGGTCCGGCGGCACGCCGCAGCCGGTCGCCCCGGAGGCCGAGCGCAAGCAGCTCGCGGAGCTGGAGTCCCAGCTCGACGAGGTGCAGTCCCGGCTCCGCTCGGCGATGAGCGAGCTGCCGAACCTGCCCGCCGACGACGTGGTCGCCGGGGGCAAGGAGGCCAACCGGGTGGTGCGCACGTTCGGCGAGGCGCCGGCCATCGAGAAGGTACGCGACCACGTGGAGCTGAGCCGTGCGCTCGGCCTGGTCGACCACGAGCGGGGCGTGAAGCTCGGCGGCTCGGGCTTCTGGATGTACACCGGCCTCGGCGCCCGGCTGGAGTGGGCGCTGGTGAACTGGCTGATCGAGCAGAACATCCAGGCCGGCTACGAGTTCCTGCTCCCGCCGCACCTGCTGCTGGAGAGCGCCGGTTTCGCCGCCGGGCAGTTCCCGAAGTTCCACGACGACGTCTACCACATCGACAAGCAGTCGTCCTCGCGCGGCCAGTTCCTGCTGCCCACCGCGGAGACGGCGATCCTCGGCGCGTACCAGGACGAGATCCTGGAGACGCCGAAGCTGCCGTTGAAGGCGTTCGCGTACACGCCGTGCTATCGGCGCGAGGCGGCCGGTTCGCACTCCGACGAGCGCGGCACCGTACGCGGCCACCAGTTCAACAAGGTGGAGATCTTCCAGTTCACGCTGCCGGAGCAGGCGGGCGAGGCGCTGGAGGCGATGGTCGGGCACGTCGAGGGCCTGGTCGGCAAGCTCGGTCTGCACTTCCAGACCAGCCTGCTCGCCGCCGGTGACGCGAGCGCCTCGATGAAGAAGACGCTCGACGTCGAGGTGTGGATGCCGAGCACCGGCAAGTACAAGGAGGTGTCGTCGGTCTCCTGGGCCGGTGACTACCAGGCCCGCCGGGCGGCCATCCGCTACCGCGAGCCGGGCGCGAAGCAGACCCGTTTCGTGCACACGCTCAACGGCTCGGCGCTCGCCACCAGCCGCCTGTTCCCGGCCATCCTGGAGCAGCACCAGCAGCCCGACGGCTCGGTGGTGGTCCCGGAGGTCCTCCGCGACAAGCTGGGCACCGACCGCCTCACCCCGCGCTGACCCGCTCCCCCGCCTCCACTCCCGCCCTTTCCCCGCGATCTTGCACTTCCGGTCCGCCAGCAGTCCGGTTCGCCGCTTCTGCCGGGGCCCCAAGTGCAAGATCGCGGGAGCGGGGG
>NZ_RCVK01000378.1:0-8283 GCF_003667485.1 Micromonospora sp. BL1 | reverse complement strand
ACCACTGTCGAGGGCGTCGGGCTCGGCGTACGGCTGGGGGTGGGTGACGGCGTCGGCGAGGGCGACGCGCTCCGGCGGCTGGCACTGGGTGTGGGCCGCGCGGTCGTGGGCCGGACGGAGGGCGCGGCGCTGGATGGCATGACCAGCGACGTCGTGGGCGCCGGCGCGGCCGGTGCGGGCGGCTCTCCGGCGGTGGCCCACACCGTCGCTCCAGCCGCGGCGGCGATCAGCGTCACCGCCCCGGCCGCCAGCAGCACACGGCGCCGCCCGGGCCGGCGCTGGTCGTCGCCGAGCAGCCGGACCACTGGTAGTTCGGCGGTCAGTCCGCCCTCGGCGCGGCGCAGGTCGACGTTCTGGAACGCCAGCCAGTCGAGGATCGCCGGCAGCCTTCCGGTCACCGCCTGCTCGTGCTGCTCGGCGCGGGCGTCGGCGTCCCAGTCGCCCTCCTCGAGCACCTCGCGGACGGACAGCCGGGTGCCGTGCGCGGTGGGGGTGAGGTCGCAGGCGAGGCGGGTGGCCCGGCCGGCCTCCCGGCAGCGGACCACCAGCCGGTCCGGCGCCCGCAGCTCGACGGTCTCCACCTCGGTGTCGCCGTCGTAGCCGGGCAGCGCGGCGGTGGCCAGGATCCACCGGTCGGACCCGGGCGCGCTGTCGGCGAACCACTTGGCCAGCAGCGCGCGTTCCGTGAGCGCCCGCCAGATCCGGGCGGGCGGGTGGAACAGGTCGACCTCGGTGACGATCTCGATCACGCGGAGACTCTAGGGCCTGTGTCAAGGCCGATGTGGGGCACCGTCGCCGTCGTCGTGCCAGCGGGTCCGCCAGGCGGCCTCGCTCTCCTCGGCGCTGGCCTTCTCCTCGTGCATCAGCCGGCGCAACGCGACCCGGGAATCGGCGAAGATCACCAGCTCGGCCGCCACCAGGGCCACGCAGATCGCGGTGAGCAGTCCCAGCGCGCCGAGCGCCGGCAGGTGCCGGCCGACCGGCAGCGCCGCGGCGAGCAGGGCCAGGGCCCCGACCCGGGTCCAGGACAGCGTCCCCAGCGCGCGCCACTGGAACGCCATGTTGGCGGCGAGATAGACGAGCACGCCACCGAAGAGCAGTGGCACCGCCGGCCCGTGGCCGCGCTCCATCGCGCCGCCCGCCGGATCGGTGACGATCCGGACCAGTTCCTCGGCGCCGATCGCGAACAGGATCACCCCGGCGATCATCGGCAGGTAGAGGTAGGCGTACGCGTCGCGGGCCAGCGTCACCCGCGCGTGCCCCTGGGCGGCGTGCAGCGCGATCCGGGCGGCCGGGCCGATCATGTCGAAGTGCGCCCACCAGAGCGCCGCGGTGAACAGGATGCCGAAGATCGCCGCCGGGATCGCCGGCCACGTCACGGCCTGGCCGAGCAGGTTGCCACCGACGCCGACGGAGATGACCGACTCGCCGAGCGCGATGATCAGGATGAGGTCGTACCGTTCGGTCCAGTGCTCGGCCGAGGTGATCTTCCAGCCGTCGGTGCCCGCCAGCAGGCCGCTGCTGTACTGGATGGCCACCACCGCGATCCACAGCCCGTCGCGCAGCCACGGGCCGACGTCCGGCGGTACGCGCGGCGGCAGCAGCGCCGCCACCAGCAGCAGGGTGGCGGTGACCAGCGCCTCGGGCAGGAACAGCCGCAGCTTGCGCCGGGCCGGCGGGTCGTCGCCGGTGGCGTACCAGTACAGCGCGGTGTGCACGACGCGGATCACCACGTAGCTGATCGTGACCAGGATCGGCCCGGCGCTGCCCTTGTCCAGGTCGCCGAACGTCTGCGGCAGCGCGAGCGCGAACGTGAACAGCGCGATCATGCCGACCACCATGAGGATCGGCACGAAGCCCTCGCCGAGGCGAAGCCGGGCGGCGACCGCGCTGTGCACCACCCAGCACCACCAGAGCACGGCGAGCACCAGCAGCGCGTGCAGCAGTTCCCGGGGGGTCACGTTCGCGGCGGTGGCGCGCGTGATGATGAAGAAGGACACCACGAAGACGAGGTCGAAGAAGATCTCGAACCGGTCGACCCGGGTGGCGGGGGCGACGCCGGTCGCCGGCCCGAGCCCCTTGCGCCACCGGTCGCCACCCACCGGGCGAGTGTGTCAGTCCAGGTCAGGCGGGGTGTCGCTTTCGCCGCCCATTCCACCGGTCCGACGGGGGGAGCGGCGAGCCGGTGCCGGCTCAGCCCGCCGAAGGGGCGGCCAGGGCGAGCACGTCGCGCAGCACGTGGCGCAGCGACCGCCCCGGGTGCTCCAGCCACTCGTGCGCCGCGATCCGCAGGGACGCGAGGAACGTCGCGGCGACGATCCGGGCCCGCAGCGCCGCGTCGGGTCCGGTCAACCGGCGGGCCAGCTCCGCGGCCATCTCCCGCTCCAGGGCCGCGTACGCGCCGACCTGGTGGGCGGCCAGGCTCGGGTGGCCGTGCAGCCGGCGGCGCCGGTTGAGCCACGGCTCGGCCGGGTCGTCGTAGCCCTCCTCGGCCTGGACCAGGGCGGCCCGGGTCAGTGCCGCCCACGGCGACAGCTCGGCCGGTTGTTCCGCGACGAGCGTGAGGAGCCGGCGCAGCCGCACCGTGTCGCCGTGGAAGAGGGCCTCCTCCTTGCCGCCGAAGTAGTTGGAGAACGTCCGCCGGGAGACGTTCGCCGCGTCGGCGATCGCCTCGACGGTGATCCGGTCGGGGCCGTGCTCGGCGGCGAGGGACAGGGCCGCCTCGTGCAGCGCCAGGCGGGTGGCCGCCTTCTTCCGCTCCCGCAGCCCGGTGCACTCGTCCATGGCAGCCAGCGTAGGTGACCCATTTCTCAATGGGCAAACTTGCCGACCGGGCAAGGTCTAGTGTTGATTGCTTGAGGCAACGAAGCGGCCACCCCCGTATCGACACACCTGGAGGACGCGCGCATGAGCGCACCCACCGTGACGGCTGAGGCCGCCCCCATGAGCAAGCGGAAGACGCTGGAGGCGCTCAGCGGTCTGCTGCTGGTGCTCTTCGTGGCCATGCTGAGCAGCACCGTGGTCTCGACGGCCCTGCCGAAGATCATCGGAGCGCTCAACGGTTCGCAGACGCAGTACACCTGGGTGGTCACCGCCACCCTGCTCACCGCCACCGCGACCACCCCGATCTGGGGCAAGCTGGCCGACCTGTTCAACAAGAAGCTGCTGATCCAGATCGCCATCGTGGTGTTCCTGGTCGGGTCCGTCGCGGCCGGCTTCGCGCAGAGCGCCGGGCAGCTCATCGCCGCCCGCGCGTTCCAGGGCATCGGCGTCGGCGGCCTCCAGGCGCTGGTCCAGGTCGCCATCGCGGCCATGATCCCGCCGCGTGAGCGGGGCCGCTACAACGGTTACCTGGGCGGCGTCATGGCGCTGGCCACCGTCGGCGGCCCGCTGCTGGGTGGCCTCATCGTCGACACCTCCTGGCTCGGCTGGCGCTGGTGCTTCTTCGTCGGCGTACCGGTCGCGGCCGTCGCGCTGTTCCTGCTCCAGATCACCCTGAACCTGCCCACCGTGCGCCGGGAGAACGTCAAGATCGACTACCTGGGCGCAACACTCATCGCCGCCGGCGTCAGCGTGCTGCTGATCTGGATCTCGTTCGTCGACGACTCGTTCGCCTGGGTCTCGTGGCAGACCGGCGCCATGGTCGGCGGCTCGGTGCTGCTGCTCGCGCTCGCCGTCTGGGTGGAGGCACGAGCCGCCGAGCCGGTGGTGCCGCTGCACATCGTCCGCGAGCGCACCACCGCCCTGGCGATCCTGGGCAGCCTTGCGGTCGGCATGGCGATGTTCGGCGGCGCGGTCTTCCTCGGCCAGTACTTCCAGATCGGCCGCGGTTACAGCCCGACCGAGGCCGGCCTGCTCACCATTCCGATGATGGCCGGCGTGCTGATCTCCTCGATCGTGGCCGGCCGGATGATCACCGCCACCGGGAAGATCAAGCCGTACATCGTGTTCGGGTCGGTCGTGCTGGTCATCGGGTTCGCCATGCTCGGCACCATCGACCACGAGACCTCGCTGGTGTTCGTCGGCCTCGCGATGTTCATCGTCGGCGTCGGCGTCGGCATGACCATGCAGAACCTGGTGCTCGCCGTGCAGAACACGGTCGCGCTCAAGGACATCGGCGCGGCCAGCGCCAGCGTCGCGTTCTTCCGTTCGCTCGGCGGCACCATCGGCGTGTCGGTGCTCGGCGCGGTGCTGGCCCGCCGGGTCACCGACCGGATCACACACGACCTCGCCGCGGCCGGCATCCCCACCTCCGGCGGAGGCGGCGGCAGCACGCTCAACCTCGACGCGCTCCCCGAGCCGGTCCGGCAGATCGTGCGGGCCGCGTACGGGGACGCAACGGGGCACATCTTCCTGATCTCGGCCGCCATCGCGGTGGTGGGTATCGTTGCGGCGCTGCTGCTGCGCCCGGTCACCCTGCGTTCCAGCCTCGACCTGCCGGACACCGGCCGTTCGGTGGCGGTGGGGGCGGACGCCGTCGACGGCGCGCCCGCCTTCGACGAGGTGAGCGTGGACTCGGCCGGCCGGGAGGAACGCGCCCGCCGCTGAGCCCGTACTCCCAGGGCCGTCGCCGACCCCGGCGGCGGCCCTGGTCCATGCGGGGACGAACCGAAGGAGGAGCCGTGGACGCCACGCGGACCGCGCCCGCCCGCCTCGCCACATGGCAGCGGGCCGCGCGCGAGCTGGCGCTCGTCGCCGTGCTCTTCCTGGCCTACAAGGCGGGCCGGCAGGTGGTCGCCGGGCACGCCGACGTCGCACTGGCCAACGGCGAGTGGGTCTGGCGGCTGGAGCGGCTGCTGCGCCTGCCCGACGAGACGCTCGTGCAGGGGCCGCTGCTGTCGCACGAGCTGCTGGTGCGGCTGGCCAACTCCTACTACGCCTATGTGCACTTCCCGGCCACCGTGCTCTGCCTGGTCTGGCTCTGGCTGCGCCGCCCGGCCCACTACGTGCGGCTGCGGCGGGCCCTGGCGGCGCTGACCGCGGTGGCGCTCGTGCTGCACGTGTGCGTCCCGCTCGCGCCGCCGCGGCTGACCGAGCTCACCGGGCTGGTCGACACCGGCACCCGGTTCGGCCCGAGCGTCTACGGGCCGCCCGACACCGACCAGCTCAGCAACCAGTACGCGGCCATGCCGTCGCTGCACGTGGGCTGGGCGCTGGCGATCGCGCTGGCCCTGATGGCGGTAACCGCCGGACGGCTGCGCTGGCTCTGGCTGTTCCATCCACTGGTGACCGCGCTCGTGGTGGTGGTCACCGGCAACCACTACTGGCTCGACGGCGCCGTCGCGGTGGCGCTGCTCGTGGCGATCCTGGCCGTGCTGCCGCGGCCCGTGCCGGACCCGCCCGTGCCGGTCTCGCCGGCCGGACCGGTGCGCCCGCACGTGGTGCCGGCGCCGCGCCGGGCCGGCCACCGCCGGAACCCGAAGGTCCCGGCGGCGGCCGACGTGCGGCTGCGGCCACCCGGCCGGGGCTGACCGCCGCTCAGCGCAGCGTGCAGACAGTGCCGTTGAGGCGGAACGCGCCCGGCGGCACGTTCGGCCCGCTGTACGCGCCGACGAAGCCCACTGTCGTGCTCCCGCCGCCGGCGGCGAGCCGCCGGTTGTCGTCGGTGGGTGTCACCCGCACGTCGCGGCCCTGCTGGTCCCAGCCGGCGCTCCACCCGCTGCTCACCTGCTGCCAGGCCGTCGGCCAGGTCCAGGTGAGCGTCCAGCCGTCGACGGCCTTCGCGCCCGTGTTGATCACCTCGACGTTCGCCACGTACCCGTTGCCCCAGTCGTTGCCGGCGTCGAACCGCACCGCGCAGGAACTCTCGGCCGGGCTGCCGGTGGCGAACGTCAAGGGCGGGGACGACCACGAGACCCGCCCGGCGGTGTCCCGGGCGAGCACGTTGACCGTGTAGCGGGCGCCCGGTTCGAGGTTGCCGACTGTGAGCGACGTGCCGGCGGTCTCGCCGAGCTGCTCGCTCACCGCGCCGTGCTGGCGGTGCACCTCGTACTTGGCGATCGGCGCGGCACCGGGCGTGGCCGCCGGCCAGGAGATGGTCGCCGCGCGGTCGGTCACCGCGCTCGCCGCCGGCCGGCCGGGGGCGCCGGGCCGCCCGGCCGAGCTGCCGGCCGGTCGCAGCACGAGCGTGGTGAGCGAGTACGGCGGCAGCGTCCGCGCGGTCGCGTCGCCCGAGCGGGCGGTGCTGATCCCGGTCGCGCCGTTGGCGAACGTGTGCACTGTCGGCGCCTCGTCGGCCGGGGTGAACCCGGCGTAGTCGAGCGCCACCGGGTGGGCGGTGTCCGGGTCCTTATTGAGCAGCAGGACCGCGACGCTGCCGTCCGGCCGGCGGACCGCGTGCGCGGCGACCAGCGGCTCGTCCGTCCCGGCGCGGACGAGCTGGTCACCGGGGCGGGCGAACAGGTTCATCATGGACAACGCGTGGTACGGCGCGAACGGGGTGTTGAACGCCGGCTGGCACACCTCGCCGTCGCTCGTGCAGTTGCCGCTGGACAGCAGCCCGAAGTCGCCGTAGTCGGTCTGCCCGGCCACCTCGGAGACGGTGCCGATGCCGTTGTGCACGTTCCACCACTGCACCGTGAACACGCCCTGCTCCAGCAGGCCGCTGTAGGCGTCGGCGAGGAACAGCGCGCCCGGTGCTGTGGTACGGCCGGCGTCCACGTTCAGCTCGGTGAAGCTGATCCCGATCCGGTCCGCGCCGGGGCCGGCGTACCGGGCGATCTGCTGGCGCAGCAGCCAGGCCGCGTCCGGCAGGTGGTTGGTGCGGGCCAGCGAGTCGGCCGCGCTGCCGCCCGGGTACCAGTGCACGTCCACGAAGTCGATCTTCGGACCGGCCAGGGAGAGCACCGTCTGGTTCCACGGACCCGGGTCGGAGCCGGCGGTGATGCCGTCCGGCCAGTTGCCGGGCATGGTGAGCACCGCGCCGACCTTGATGCTCGGGTCTACCGCCCTCATCGCGTCGGCGTACTCGATCACCAGCCGCGCGTACTGGCTCGCGCTCTTGTCCGGGTGGTCGTCGGCCTCCCAGGCGGAGCCGTAGTGGCCGTTGCCGTAGTTCTCGTTGCCGACCGTCCACCACTTGGCGCCGTAGCCCTTGGTGACGTTGGCGTAGCGGACCCAGGCGGCCGCCTCGGCGGGCGTGCCGGTGCCGTAGTTCGCGATGATCATCGGCTCGGCGCCGACGCGGCGGGCGCCGGCCATGAACGTGTCGAAGTCGGTGTTCGGCGCGACGTAGCCGCCGGGCGCGGTGTGCGTCTCCCAGTGGTAGATGTCGGCGTACGAGCCGCCGGGGTAGCGCAGCATCTTCACGCCCGCGGCCTTGAGCAGGTCGGACGTCTCGGCGCTGCCGAGCTGCGCGTCCCAGATGGCGTGGTTGACGCCGAGCGCGGTGGCCGGGACGGTGGCCAGCCCGGCTCTGGTGTTCACGGTGACGGTGACCGGGTCCGTGGGGTCGGCGGCGGCGACCGGCCCGCCGGCGGTGCCGAGCGCGGTGGCGAGCAGCAGCAGGCCGGCCGCGAACGCAGTGGGTCTTCTCATCCGGGGATGTCCTTCGGAGGGAGTGGGACGACGGGAGATGCCCGGTTCTGCGTCGTCCTCCCGGCGCCCTGACGGCGGCGGGATGCCCACGAACGACGATCGGCTCCGCGCGGCGAGCCATCGATCAGGATCATACGCCCGTCGCTGGCGTGCAGGGCTTAATTTATAGACAGGAGTCTTTACTGTTAAGAATGTTTAATTTATGTTCGTGACACCTTCCGATCCCCCCGAAGGAGTTGCCACCATGCGCCGAAGAATCACCCTCCCGCTGCTCACCGCCGGTGCGGTCACCGGCACGCTGGCGCTCGCCGCACCCGCACAGGCCCACGGCTACGTCTCCTCGCCGCCCAGCCGCCAGGCGCTCTGCGCGCAGAACCGGGTGCCCGACTGCGGGCAGATCAAGTACGAGCCGCAGAGCGTCGAAGGCCCCAAGGGCCTGCGGAGCTGCCACGCCGGCATCGCCCAGTTCGCGGTGCTCAACGACGACAGCCGCAACTGGCCGGCCACCTCGGTCGGCAGCACCGTCACGTTCACCTGGGTCAACACCGCCCGGCACGCCACCGCCAACTGGGAGTACTGGATCGGCGGCACCCGGGTCGCGGTCGTCGACGGCGGCGGCCGTCAGCCCGGCGCGACCGTGTCGCACACCGTCAACCTCGGCGGCTTCTCCGGCCGGCAGAAGCTGCTCGCGATCTGGAACATCTCCGACACCGCCAACGCGTTCTACTCCTGCGTCGACCTCCAGAT
>NZ_RCVK01000421.1:0-8293 GCF_003667485.1 Micromonospora sp. BL1 | reverse complement strand
CGCCAACGGAGCCCCCATGCCGCCCACCGGCCTGCGACACAACCGCGACTTCCTCCTGATCACCGTCGCCCGGACCGCCTCCAAACTCGGCACCCAGGTCACCGCCGTCGCCACACCGCTGCTCGTCCTGATGATGACCGGCTCCGCCACCGACGCCGGCCTCGTCGCCTTCGCCGAGGGCATGGCCCTCGTCCTCGTACTCCTGCCCGCCGGCCTGCTCGCCGACCGCCGCGACCGGCGCATCCTCATGCTCTGCTGCGACGGCGGCGCCCTGCTCGCCGTCACCGGCGTCATCGTCCTCGCCCTCGTCGGAGACGCACCAGTCCTGCTGATCGCCATCCTCGCCGCCGCCACCGCCGGTCTCGGCGCCGCGCTGCAACCCGCCGCCGCGGCGGCGACCCGCGCCGTCGTCCCGGCCCGCGACCTGCGTACGGCGACCGTGTTCAACGAGACCCGCAACGGCGTCGTACACCTGGCCGGCCCACCGCTCGGCGGCTTCCTGTTCGGCCTCGCCCCGGCACTGCCGTTCCTCGTCGACGCGATCTCCTACGCCGTCTCCCTCGTCGCCGTGGCCCTGCTGCGCGGCCCGCTCGGCCGGTCCCTGACCGAGCCGGGGGAGTCCCTGCCCCGGCAGGCGGTCGCCGGTGTCCGCTTCCTGTGGCGCCACCCCTCACTGCGGTTCACGCTGCTCAGCGGCGCCGTCCTGAACTTCGCGTTCGCCGGCGTGCTGCTGGCGATCATCGTCGTGCCGGTCCGCAACGGCGCCTCCGGCCTGTCCGCCGGAACCGTCATGGCGTGCGTCGGGCTCGGCGCCGTCGCCGGGTCACTCGTCGCGTCCTGGCTGACCGCCCGGATACCCACCCGCTGGCTGATCCTCGCGGTCGTCTGGGCCTGCGGCGTCCTGACCGCCGCCATGGCCACCACCGACAACGGACTGCTCCTCGGCGCGCTGGCCGGCGCCTGCGTCCTCGTCGTACCGGCGGCCAACATCAGCATGCTGACCCTCCAGACGCTACTGACCCCCGGCGACCTCCAGGGCAGGGCGAACGCCGCCACCAGTTTCATCGCGCTGATCGTCGCGCCGTTCGGCCCGGCGCTGGCCGGCCTGCTGATCGACCGGGTACCGGCCCCGATGGTGTTCGGCAGCTTCGCAGCCGTCATGCTGGCGCTCGCCGTCGTCGCCGCCCTCGCGCCCGCCGTGCGCGCCATGCCCGATCTGCGGTCCGTCGAGGAGGACGACCGGGAGGCGGGCGACGCCGAGCACCGCGACCCGCAGCCGGTCTGAGCCGACCGTCGCGCCGGCCGACGCGGGGGAGAGGCGCCGGTTGACGGCCCCGCTCCGCATGGCCGCGTCCCAACTCCACCCCGGAAGTGCTTCGAGGGTTCTGATGTGGTCAGGTGGGAGGTCACCGCGTTTGTACTGGACGCGTCGCCTGCTGACCCAGGCGCCAAGCCTGAGCCTCCCTCGGTGACGCGGGAGACTCAGACGGACGAACGGACGGTGAGGAAGGTGCCAGCGGCGCAGCCCGCTCGGCTATGAGCGGGCGTCGGTGGAAGGCGCGCATTAGCACGGTTCGATCACTGCTGACCGGTTTCCTCGCCGGTCACCTTGTCCTCGGAGCCGACGGACGGGGCCGTGCCGTCGCGGAGGTCGTGGGCGGCGCCGGGCACGGCGAACTCCAGCAGCCGGGCGCCTTCGGCCTCGATCTCGGCGCGCTCGATGGCGGTCAGCGGCCGGAACGGGTCGATCTCCAGAGTCGCTGACGCCTTGCCCGGACGGAGCTTCCAGGCGCCCGTCACCTGCCCGTCCACGAGGAAGGTGGCGCGCATCCCGTTGCGCGTCATGACCCGTTTGCGGGCCTCCTCTGAGATCACGCGGGTGCGGTCGGTATGGGAGGCCAGGAGGTTGTCGTATTCGGGCAGGAAGCGAACCGGCGCGCGGGCGTCGGCGTCGGGGCGTGGCGCATCCGGGAGGTCGAACAGCTCCACCCCGTGCTCGTCGCGGAAGACCGCCAGCCGTGGCCGCAGCCTCTCCAGGACGGGCCGCAGCCGGGTTCGGCCGGCCCACGTCTGCACGTCGGCGACCGACGCCGGGCCGAACGCGGCCAGGTAGCGCAGCACGATGTGTTCGGAGTCGGCGGCGGAGGCGGGCTCGGCTCCGGTCCAGCAGGCCGCCGTCGCGTACCGGGTGGTGCCGCCGACGCCCCAGACGGCGCGTGGCGGCACCTGCACCAGCGGTACCAGGTTCCGCACCACGGTGGCGAGTGCGCGGGGCTCGCGATCGGGCCACCGCTCGTGCAGCGCCGCGCCGAGTTCCTTCGGGGTGAGGGGTCGTGCGCCGAGCAATGCCCGGCCCGACTCCGCCACGGCCGCACGGTCCAGACCGGTCAGGATCGTCTTGAACGCGGTGTCCAGCTCACGGTCGAGCGCGGGCTGCGCCCATGGCCGCAACGAGCGGTAGTCCGCCGTGGTGACCAGGTGGACGGTGCTGCGCATCAGCGCGACCCGCACCAGGCGGCGTTTGGTCAGCGCGTCCGTCAGGTCGGCGGTGCCGAACTTCCGCAACCTGCTCCAAAGCCCGAAGTAGGGCGCGTAGGGCGCCTGCGCCTGCATGCCGACCAGCCGGGTGACCGCCTCCTCGGCGGTCGCATCGGTGCGTTCCAGCAGCATCTGACGGGCCAGCAGGGCTCGCCCCAGCTCCCGTCGCCGCAGCACCTGTGCCACCGTGCCGTCCTTTCCATCGTATGGCAGGGGCGGCGGATGCCGCCCCTGCCTCGTCGATCAGCCGCCGAAGTCGGCCCGGTGATCCGCGGCCCACCGAGCGTAGGTACGCGCGGGGTGCCCGGTGATCTGCTCGATGACGTCGTTGACCGGCGCGGGCCTGCCGACCGCCTGCGCCATGAGACCGAACAGCGCCGCCACGAACTCGGGGTCCATGAACTGGCTCATCTGCTCCAGCACGGGCTCCGGGTCGAGGTCCTCGACGGTGAGCGGGCGCCCCAACGTCTCGCCGAGGATGCGGACCTGCTGCGCCTGGGTCAGCGACTCGGGGCCGGTCAGGTCGTAGGCCCGCCCCGCTTGCCCGCCGCCGGTCAGGATCCGCGCGGCCACCTCGGCGACGTCCCTCTCGTGCACGGCGCTGAACGCGGCTTCGGCGTACGGCGCGCGAATGACGTCACCGCCCTGGAGCTGCATCGCGAACGTCAACGAGTTGATGGCGGGGAAGAGAAGCCGCAGGAACGTCCACTCGATCCCAGACGCCTCGATGGCCTGCTCGACGTCGCGGTGGTACTGGGCGATGACGTCGGGCTGCCGCTCGGCGCCCGGGACGATCGCCCCCGAGGACAGGAACACCAGCCGCCGCACCCCGGCCCGCCCCGCGGCCGCCAGTAGCGGAGCGACATCCATCCCGTACTGCAGAACCAGGAAGGCGGCTTCGACGCCGGCCAGCGCCGCTGGCAGCGTCTCGGGCTTGGTCAGATCGCCCTGGACGACGTCGACTTCCGCCGGGAGCCCGGCCTGTTCCGGGTACGGGTCAGCGCCCGTACCGGCGCACCCGCGGCGACCAGCTCTTCTACTGCCTGACGTCCGAACTGAGCCGTGGCACCAATGACGAGATACATGTGAGGGATTCCGTTCGTGTGAAGACTGGGGGGAGTCTGATGGGGTCCGCCTACAACCGGCGGCGGATCAGCGAACCTTGCGGAAGAACTGCTGGATGTCCTGGACGAGCAGATCGGGCGCGTCGTGGGCGGCGAAGTGACTGCCCCGGTCGTAGACGTTCCAGGAGACGATGTTTTCGTGGTCGCGGTCGGCGAACGTCCGGATCGACTGGTAGTCCCAGGCGAAGTTGGCCAGGCCGAGGGGCACGGTGGTCGGTTTCGGCACGGTGGTGCCCCGGCCGTTCGACTTCTGCTGTACGGGGGCCGCCGCCGCGTCCTCGTAGTAGAACCGGGCGGCTGAGGCGGCTGTGTTGGTCAGCCAGTAGATCATCACGTTCGTGAGCACGTAATCCGGGTCGAGCGAAGCGCCGAGCAGCTGCGCGTTCCAGCCCAGCAGGCCGGCCGGGGAGTCGGCGAGAGCGTGCGCCAGATTCTGCGGCTCGGTGGACTGGAGCTTGTCGTACGCTCCCCGGTTCTGGGTGAACCACTCGGCGAACGCGAGCTTGCCGCGCTCCTCCTCGGAGAGGCCGGCCAGTTCGGCGGGGTCGCCCGACGGGAACGAGAAGACCTGTGTCACGTGCACGCCGCAGACGTGCTCAGGATCGACCCGGCCCACCTCGGGCGAGATCAGCGATCCGCCGTCGTTGCCGGCCGCGCCGTACCGGTCGTAGCCGAGCCGCTGCATCAGCTCGGCCCAGGCCCGGGCCACCCGGTACCGGTCCCAGCCGCGCTCCCGGGTCGACCCGGAGAAGCCGAAACCCGGCACCGACGGAATGACCAGGTGGAACGCGTCCGCCGGGTCGCCGCCGTGCGCTCGTGGCTCGGTGAGCGGGCCGATCACATCCAGCCACTCGACCACCGAGGTCGGCCAACCGTGGGTCAGTATCAGCGGCGTCGCGTCCGGCTCCGGCGACCGCACGTGCAGGAAGTGGATGTTCTGGCCGTCGATCTCGGTGGTGAACTGCGGGTACGCGTTCAGCCTCGCCTCCCAGGCCCGCCAGTCGTACCCGGTGCGCCACCGCTCGACCAGCTGCCTCACGTAGCCCACCGGGACGCCGTACTCCCAACCGGGCGGCACCGGACCAGCCGGCGCCGACTCGTCCGCGGGCAGTTCCTCCGCCCACCGAGTGCGGGCCAGCCGCTGCTGGAGATCGTCGAGCTCGGCCTGGGGGATGTCGATCCGGAACGGTGCGACCGTGCTGTCGTTCGTCATGGTGATCAGCGTAGGAGGGAATTAGGCAAGGCCCGTTCCTAATAAACTGGCATACTGCGAAGAATGTTGGAAACCGCGGCGCGGCTGCTGCGCCTGCTCTCGCTACTCCAGACACCCCGCGAGTGGACCGGCGCCGAACTGGCCGAACGGCTGTCGGTCAGCACCCGGACCGTTCGCAACGACGTGGACCGCCTGCGGAACCTCGGCTATCCGGTGCACGGCAGCCGGGGCGCGGTGGGCGGCTACCGACTCGGCGCCGGGGCCACGCTGCCGCCGCTGCTGCTCGACGACGAGGAAGCGGTCGCGGTGGCGATCGGGCTGCGCACTGCCGCCGGGGGCACGATCACCGGGGTCGAGGAGACCTCGTTGCGCGCGCTGGCCAAGCTGGAGCAGGTGCTGCCGGCGCGACTCCAGCGTCGCGTTGACGCCCTCAAGCGGTACGCCGTCGTGGTGCCGCGGGACGACCTGGGCCCGCGGGTGGACGCGGACAGGCTGAGTGTCCTGGCCGCAGCCTGCCGGGACCACGAGCGCCTGCGATTCGGCTACCGAAGCCACGACGGCTCCGAGAGCCGGCGCGAGGTGGAACCGTACCGGCTGGTCAACTGGGGACGACGGTGGTATCTCGTCGGGTTCGACGTCGAGCGGGCCGACTGGCGAACGTTCCGGGTGGACCGGCTCCACCCACGTACCCCGACGGGCCCCCGATTCATCCCCCGCGATCTCCCCGAGGAAGCCGTCGACCAGGTACGCCGGGGCGTGTCGTCGGCCGCATGGCGGTACCGGGCCCAGGTCGTCGTACACGCACCGGCCGAACAGCTCATCGAGCAAATCAACGCCGCCATCGGCACCATCACCCCGGTCGACGACACCCACTGTCTGCTGGACACCGGCGCGGACAGCATCGAGGCGCTCGCCGTCCACCTCGGCCTGCTCGGCGTCGACTTCACCGTGACGGAACCCGCGGAACTCGTCGAACTCGTGCGTACGCTCGCCGGCCGCTACCACCGCGCCACCACCGAACCGCGTCCGCAGGACACCTAGGCCAGGGCCGCCTCGGACCGCCCGGCACGACCCAGCCGCGTGGGTCGGCATGGTCAGGTTGACTGCGCGGGGACGTCTCGCCCCTGAGACACCTCGAAACTCTGGAGAACCGTCCCACTTGAGCTGGTGAAGGAGGTCAGTGCCCTCGGGCACGGCGTCGACCGGCGTGGCGAGCATCGGCGCGACCGGCCGGCGCAGCACGGGGTCGGCTGTGGCCCCTGCCCGACGCGGGGCCGGGCTCACCGCCCGCGCCGGCTGTGAACGCTCCTCGCCTTCTCCATCGTGGGGGAGAGAGAGGCGGGGCAGGGGCGGAGATCCGCGACAACGAATGACCCGCCGGGAGCTGCGTTTCAGGGTGGGCGCGCCCTCGCCTACCTCGCCTGTTGCCACGAGGCGCAGCGAGGCGGGCAGGTTCCCGATCCACGGGTGATCGCCGGGAGTGATGGAGAAAGACCGGATGTCGGACGCGCTCGACGCGGAGGACATACAAGCCTGCCTGAGCACCCCGTCGCCAGATTCGATAATGCACATTATGTCAAGTAACCCGGAGACGGGACCTCTCCGAGCGCTCACGCGAGCAGGTGACCGCTTCGGCAGGCCTTCGGGTGCAGGCGGGTCGATTAGCCCACCCCTGTCGTGCCGCGTGCTCGACCTGGCGAGCGCTGGCACCGACAGTGAGCTCGCCGCCAGCCGCCTCGCACCGACAGACACGACATCGCCCGGCGTTGCCCGCCGGCAGGCACCAATCGCCTGAACCTCACCTCGCTCCACCCACCGTCCGCCGATCATGAAGTTGGCGGCGACAAATTGGACAGCACTCCCGGTCAACCTCATGATCGCCCGGAGCTGCCGCCAGTTCGCCGAGGTGGCTGCATCGGAGCACTGCGGTTACCGCCGTCTCGGCGAGGTGGAGTTGATCATCGCCTTGATCGTTCGCGCTCCCCCGAAGCGGGCCTCCTGGCGGGAACGCGAGAATCATGCATAATATCCCTTATGCATGACAAACCGGACGAAACGGTGAGGGCTCTCATCGAGGAGTTTCTGACCGCCCGGACCACCCGTAAGCCCTCACCGCACACCCTGGCCGCGTACCGGAGGGATCTGACCACAGTGGCCGAGCTGGTGTCGGCGGACGGTGACGCCACTCCCCTCCCCCTGGACCGGCTGGCGGTCAGCGCCCTCTCCCCCCGCGTGATGCGCGCGGCGTTCGCGCGGTTCGCCGCTCCCCGCGCCGCCGCGTCGGTCCATCGCGCCTGGTCGACGTGGAACAGCTTCTTCACGTTCCTGGTTGCCGAGGGCGTCGTACCGGGAAATCCGATGCCCGCGGTGGGTCGGCCCCGCACGCCTCTCCCCCGGCCCAAGCCGCTGCGGGGCGAGGACACCCCGGAGGAACTGCTGGCGGCGGTGGCGCGCGCGGAGGGCCGGCAGCGTGATCCGTGGCCGGAGCGCGACCTGGCGGTGCTGGCGCTGGCGTTGTGCGCGGGGTTGCGGCTGTCGGAACTGCTGGCGCTGCGGGTGTCGTCGGTGGCCGGGCGCGCCGGCGAGCGGCGGGTGGACGTGGCGGGCAAGGGCGGGCGGCCGCGTACGGTGCCGATCGAGGACGCCGTGGACCGGGTGCTGGCCGGTTATCTGGACAGCCGACGGCACCGGTTCGGGTCGCGCAGTGTGCGGCCGGACGCGCCGTTCCTGGTGGACCGTCAGGGTGAGCCGTTGCGGCGGGGTGGTCTGCAGTACCTGGTGGAGTCGTGTTACCGGCGGGCGGGCATCGGTGACCGGGTGCCTCGGGGCGCCCGGTTGCACGCGTTGCGGCACACGTTCGCGACGCGGCTGGCGGAGGACGGGGCGAGCGCGGCGGAGATCATGCGGTTGCTGGGGCACGCGTCGTTGGCGTCGTCGCAGACGTACATCGAGGTGACGGCGGGTCAGCAGCGGGCGGCGGTGGCGGCGAACCGCACCAACCGGGCGTTGTCGGGGTTGACGCCGCCGCGGTGACGGGCGCGCGGCGGTCCGACCTGCTGGCAGGATCGGTGGGATGCGAGTCGGTGCGGCGCGGGCGGTGGCGGTCGGGTGGGTGCGCGAGCGGATGCGCGTCGATCCGTTGATCGAGGGGGCGTTCTTCAGCGGGTCGACTGTGGGGTTGCCGGACGACGCGGTGCTGCCGGTGTCGTCGGACGTGGACGTGTTGCTGGTGCGCCGTGAGCCCGGCGCGAAGGTGGGCAAGTTCGTGCACCGGGGGGTGCTGCTGGAGGTCAGCACTGTCACGTGGGAGGAGTTGGGTGGCCCGGAGGACGTGCTGGGGTCGTGGGTGTTCGCGCCGATGTTCCGTACCGATGGGGTGATCGCGGATCCGTCGGGCCGGCTGGCCGCGGCGGTGGCG
>NZ_RCVK01000350.1:0-8387 GCF_003667485.1 Micromonospora sp. BL1 | reverse complement strand
GTGCTCGCCGTCCCGCCCGGGACGGCCAGGCAGCGGCGGCGGTGCGGCGGCGAACGGGCCGGCCGGCGTGCGGCCGCCCGGGTCGGCCGCCCAGCGGTACGCGAGCGTGAGCAGGGCCAGCCGGGCGCGGGATCCGGCCGGGTCGACCGCGGCGGGCGCCACGCCCAGCCGGCGGCTGCGGGCGGCGGCATCGGCCAGCAGCTCGCCCGGCACCCCCAGGACCGTCGCCAGCCAGGCGGACCAGAAGTCGCCGGGAAGCCGCAGCTGGCGTTCCCAGCGGGACACCTCGTTGCGGGTCAGCGTGGGCACCCCGGAGGCGGCACACAGCTCGGCGGCCATCCGCTGCTGGCTCCAGCCACGGGCGGCCCGCAACTCGGCCAGCAGCGGCCCGAGCAGGCGCGGGCCGGGCGGCGGGGACGGGATCATCGGAACCTCCGGGGCGACGGCGCTGATGGCGACGCGGACGCCCGGCCAGGTGGTGGCGCCGGCGCGTCGCCGTCGTGGCGACCCCCGCGCGGGCCCCCGGAACGGCCGTCGGCCGCCCCACCGCGCTGCCGTCTTTCTACCCCCGGGGTACGACGTCGCGCCGGGGCAGGTGTTCGCGGGCTGGGAAGATTCCCGGTGCGGCGTGCCGTCCCGGTTACAGTCGGTCCGTGGCGCTCGGTCTTCCCTCGGTCCTTCCCAATCCCCAGCCGGCCATCGGGGAGCTGATCCGTGACGGCCGTCCCACGTTCTCCTTCGAGTTCTTCCCGCCGAAGACCCAGGCCGGGGAGAAGCTGCTCTGGCAGGCCATCCGCGAGCTGGAGTCGCTGCGTCCCTCGTTCGTGTCGATCACCTACGGCGCGGGCGGCTCGACGCGCGACACCACGGTGGCGGTGACCGAGCGGATCGCCACCGAGACGACGCTGCTGCCGATGGCGCACCTGACCGCGGTGAACCACTCGGTCGCCGAGCTGCGGCACGTGATCGGCCGGCTGGCCTCGGTCGGGGTGCGCAACGTGCTGGCCGTGCGGGGCGACCCGCCGGGCGACCCGGGCGGCGAGTGGATCGCCCACCCCGAGGGCGTCCGGTACGCCGAGGACCTGGTCCGGCTGGTCCGCGACAGCGGCGACTTCAGCGTCGGCGTGGCCGCCTTCCCGTACAAGCACCCGCGCTCGCCGGACGTGGACAGCGACACCGCGCACTTCGTCCGCAAGTGCCGGGCCGGCGCCGAGTTCGCGATCACCCAGATGTTCTTCGACGCCGACGAGTACCTGCGGCTGCGCGACCGGGTGGCCGCCGCGGGCTGCGACACGCCGATCCTGGCCGGCGTGATGCCGGTGACCCAGATCGGCACCATCGAACGGTCGGTGCAGCTGTCCGGCGCGCCGTTCCCGCCGGCGCTGGCGGAGCGGTTCGAGCGGGTGGCCGACGACCCGGAGGCGGTCCGCCGCCTCGGCGTCGAGCAGGCGAGCGAGATGTGCGAGAAGCTGCTCGACGAGGGCGTGCCGGGGATCCACTTCATCACGCTCAACCGGTCCACGGCGACCCGGGAGGTGTGGCAGCGGCTGCGCGCCGCCGCACGGGTGTGACCACCCGCCACACGACACCCGCGCCGTGCTTCTACGGTTGATCCGTGGTGGGCACACAGCTGAACTGGGACCAGTACGCGACCGCGTGGGCGCGCTTGCACGGCGGCTTCGATCCGCGTACCGCCGCGCCGGTGGTGCGCGCCTGGCTGCGCTTCGCCTACCACGTGGGCTACGTGCTGGGCCGGCTGCGCGTCGGCCCGACCCCGGTGACCGTGTTCGGGGTGCTGCTCTGCTTCTGCGTACCCCTGTTCGTGGAGCGGCCCGGCAACGGGCCGTTCCTGGGCGCGTTGTTCGTGCTGCTGGCGGCCGTGGCCGACAGCGTCGACGGCGCGGTGGCGGTGGCCACCGGCCGAACCACCCGGCTGGGATACGTGTACGACTCGGTCGCCGACCGGCTCGGCGAGGTGGCCTGGCTGGTCGCGTTCTGGCTGCTCGGCGCGCCGGGCGCGCTGGTGGCGGCGGCCGGCGGCCTGTCCTGGCTGCACGAGTACGTGCGGGCGCGCGCGGTGTCGGCCGGCATGCGGGAGATCGGCGCGGTGACGGTGGGGGAGCGGCCCACCCGGGTCTGCGTGGCGCTGGTCGGGCTGCTGGTCGCCGGGCTCACCGACCTGATCGACGCCGACCTGACCGCCGGCACCATCACCATGGCCACCACGGTCTGGGTGCTGCTCGCCGGGTTCGGCCTCGGCCAGCTGCTCTCCGCCGTCCGCCGCGCCCTGGTCGACGCCGGCTGACCGCCGCGCCCCCGGGCGGCGGCACCTCACCAGGCCGGGCCGACCGCCTCCGCGACGATCTCCGCGGACAGCGTCACCATGGGCAGGCCGCCGCCCGGGTGGCTGGAGCCGCCGACCAGCCAGAGCCCGGCGACCGGGCCCCGGTTGGACGGGCGCAGCAGCCCGCCCGCCGTGCCGTAGATCGCCCCGCCCGGCGCGCCGGTGGCCGCGTCCAGGTCGGCCGGGGTGCGGATCTCCCGGAACACCAGCCGGTCCCGCACGTCGGCCCCGCGCTCGGCCAGCACGTCGAGGATCCGGTCCGCGTACGCCTCGGCCAGCCCTGGCCGCCGCCAGTCCACGGCGCTCGCGGCGGTGCCGTGCCGAGGCGCGTTGACCAGCACGAACCACGCCTCGTGGCCGTCGGGGCGGACCGCCGGGTCGTCGGCGGCGGTGACGAACACCGTCGGGTCGGGCGCCGGGCGGGCCCGCACCCCGCGACCCGGGTCACCGAACACGGCGTCGAACTCGGCGTCGTAGTCGCGGGGGAAGAAGACGTTGTGGTGGGCCAGCCCGGAGTCGCCGCGCACGCCCAGCAGCAGCACGAACCCGGCCAGGCTGCGGTCGGTGAGCGCGGCCAGCCGGCGCGGGTCGGGCAGCAGGTCCCGGTAGACGGTGAGCGCGTCCACGTTGGCGACCACCACGTCGGCGGGCACCGGCGCGGCCGTCCCCGCCACGCGTACGCCGTGCACCCGCCCGCCCGCGGCGTCGATCCGGGTGACGGTGGCGCCGGTGCGCACCACCACGCCCAGGTCCAGGCAGCGCGACAGCAGCGCGTCGGCGAGCGTGCCCAGCCCGCCGCGCAGGTACCAGCCGCCGTACGCCAGCTCCGCGTAGGGCACGGCGACGAGCGCGGCCGGGGCGCGGCGCGGGTCGGCGCCGGTGTACGTGGCGTACCGGTCCAGCAGCATCCGCAGCCGCGGGTCGGACAGGTGGCGGCGGCCCAGCCCGCGCAGACTGCGGCCGGGGCCGATGGCGGCCAGGTCGCCCAGCCGCCACGCCAGCGCGGCCAGGTCGCGGGGCGAGTCGACGGTACGGCGCAGGATGTCCCGGTGCGAGGCCGCCCACACCCGGTCGGCGCGCCGCCACAGCCCTCGCCAGTCGGCGGCGGACCGGTCGCCGAACGCGGCGCCGATCCGGGCGGCGAACTCGTCCGGGTCGGCGCAGGAGTCGAGCGCCTGCCCGCCGCCGGGGAAGACGTGCCGCACGATCGGGTCCAGCGGGACCAGGTCGAGGTATTCGTCGAGCTTCGCCCCGGTCGCCTCGAACAGGTCGTGGAAGACCTGCGGCAGCGTGAACAGGCTCGGCCCGGTGTCGAAGTGCCACACCCCCTCGGGGGTGTGGTGGGCGTACCGGCCGAGCTTGCCCCCGACCGTGCCGGCCCGTTCGAGGACGGTGACCTCGTGCCCGGTGACCGCGAGCCGGGCGGCGGCGGCGAGCCCGCCCACCCCGGCGCCGATGACCACGATGCGCGCCATGGCGTGCCCCTCCTAGGTGACCGGGCGACCCCGCCAGGTGAGCCGGTGTCGCTTCCGCAGATGGTACGACCGGACGGTCAGCCAACCGAGGACCACGACCGACACGGGGTGGCCCAGCGCGTCGGGCCACGCCCGCCCGCCGGTGGCGCGGGCGCTGACCACCCGCCCGGCGACGCCGGCCAGGTAGGCCAGGAACGCCACAGCGGCCACCGCCGGCGCGCCGGCGAGCAGCGCCCCGGCGGCCAGCAGCGGCGGCGCGACGTAGAGCGCGACCAGCAGCGCGAGCACGGCGGCCGCTGCGGCGGGGTGCCCGAACGTCGCCCACAGCGACTTGGTGTAGCCGTCGCGCAGCTGCGGCCAGGTGTCGTACATCCGGCAGGACGCCAGCCGGGACCCGTCGGCGAGCGCGATCCGCCCGCCGGCCCGCTTCACCGCCCGGGCCAGCTCGATGTCCTCCAGCACCTTGTCGGCCACCGCCGCGTGCCCGCCGGCCCGCAGGTAGCCGGCCCGGTCCACGACCAGGAACTGCCCGCCCGCCGCTGCGAGCGAGGGCCGCCGCGAGCGTTCCATCGCGCGCAGCGGCAGGAACGTCAGCCACAACCACTGCAACAACGGCTGCACCAGCCGGTCGGCCGCCGTCCGCACCACGATCCGGGGGTACGGCGACAGCAGCGCCGCGCCCGCCGCGCGCAACTCGGTCACGGCCGCCGCCACCGCGTACGGGGTGAGCACCACGTCGGCGTCGACGAAGGCCAGCACGGCCGGTTCCGGGCCGGTGCGGGTGGCGAGCTGCCAGCAGGCGTGCGGCTTGCCCAGCCAGCCGGGCGGCGGGGCGACGCCGGTGAGCAGCGTGACCCGGGGATCGTCACCGGCCACCGCACGGACCACGTCGGCGGTGCCGTCGGTCGAGCCGTCGTCGAGCACCACGATGCGCAGGTCCGGCACGCCGCGCTGGGCCAGCAGCGCGCGCAGGCACGGGGTGACCCGCTCGGCCTCGTCGCGCAACGGCAGCAGCACCGCCACCGGCTCGGTCACCTCGGCCGGGCCGGCGGTGGGGCGGCGCAGCCAGGCGTGCGCGTTGACGAGCGTGTGCCCGGTGAGCGCGCCGACCGCCACGGCCAGCGCGAGGGCGGCGATCATGCCGGGGCGTCGACGCGCGGCGCCGGCTGCGGCTCGGCGGCCGGGTCCCGGCGGGCCCGCCACAGCGTCACCGCCAGCGGCACCGCCGCCACCGCCATCCCGGCCGCGCCCCACAGCGCCGAGGTCGGCAGCCGCAGGAACACCGCGTGCGCCAGCACGCTGGAGGCGTACGTCCAGAGGTAGAGCGCGAACATCGGGGCGTCCCGGCCGTCGACCCGGTCCGCCGACGGCCCGGCGAGCGGGCGCAGCGCGACGGCGAGCAGCACCGCGAAGCCCAGCCACCCCAGGTAGTTGCTGATCGGGATGCCGGGCAGCCCGGGCAGCGCCGGGGTGGCGTCGAGCCAGGTCCAGTAGCCCTCGGCCACCATCTGCGGGTCGAGGAACAGGTCCCAGGCGGCCAGCCCCACCGCGGAGAGCGCGATCCGCGCGACCCGGGAGCGGACCAGCCGGACCGCGGTGAGCCAGGCCGGCCAGGCCATCCAGGTCCAGGCGAGCGGGATGATCAGCGGCACCCCGGCCAGCTTGGGGCCCAGCTCGCCGGAGTAGTCGTAGCTGCCGAACGGGAACCCGGTGGCCACGCCGATCGCCTCCACCGCGAACCCGCCGCCGGTGACGACCGCGACCAGCGCGGCGGCGGCACGGACGCCCCGGGTGAGCAGCGCGTGGCCGACCGAGAGCAGCCAGCCGAGCACCACCGTGGCCACCGTGAGCCCGGCCCGGGTCGCGCCGCCGGTGAGCGGGTAGCAGATCTGGGCGAGCACCAGCACGGCCAGCAGCGCCCAGGGCAGCCGGGCCCTCACTGTGCCGCCTTTCGTTCGCGACTGCGGGGCTCGCAGGCCCGGCTCACTCCTCGCGCTCACTGTGCCGCCCTTTCGTTCGCGACTGCGGGGCTCGCAAACCCGGCTCACTCCTCGCGCTCACAGGGCGTCCGGCGGGGGCAGCGGCAGGTCCCGGCCGAGCACGCCGAACGGCCGCTCGTCGCCGGGGAAGTGGAAGTGGCGCAGGACGTCGACGAAGCCGAACCGGCGGTACAGCCGCCAGGCCCGGGACTTCTCCTCGTCGGCCTCCGGCGTGGACAGCAGCGTGGTGTCGCCCTCGGCCACGGCGAGCAGCGCGCGCAACTGGCGGGCGCCCAGGCCGTGCCCCTGCGCGGGCGGGCGGACGTGCAACTCGACCACCTCGAACGGGTGGGCCAGCCAGCGCTGCCGGTCCTGCGCGTTCAGCGCCCGGTGCACCTGGTCGTGCCACCACTGCCCGGTGGCGCCCCGGTAGCCGTACCCGAAACCGGCCAGGTGCCCCTCGCTGGTCAGGCTGGCGACGGCGCGGAAGCCGGGCCGGCGGACGTGGGTGGCGATGTAGCCGCGGCGGGCCTCCAGCAGGTCGGGTCGGTAGCCCATCGCCTCGCCGTAGACGGCCACCACGTCGTCCAGCCGCCGGACCAGGTCGTCCGGTGTCCACCGCACCAGCCTCATGCGTACCCTCTCGATGTTTCCGGGTCGCCGTCGGCGGCGGCCCAGCCGAGCACCGTACGGTCGCCGACCACGTCGCCCACCGCGAACCGCGCGAACAGTTCCTCCGCGTACCAGCCCTCGGTGGGGGTGCGGGTGATCGCGGCGCGGTGCTCCGGGGAACGGTACGCGAACGCGACCAGGTCCGCCGGGTCGCGCCACACGCTCACCGTGCCCTGCCAGCCCAGCGGCGCCTCGCCGACGCCGAACCGGGCGAGCAGGCCGGGCGCGGTGTGCAGCTCGGCGGCGACCGGCGGGATCGCGCGCCAGAACGTGGCCGCCCGGCGGGCCCGCAGCCGGGCCCGGGTCAGCGCCAGCACCGGCCCGGTGACCCGCCCGCCCGACGGCGCGCCGAACGGCTCCCGGCCGGACCACCGGCCGCGGCTGGTCAGCGGGCGCAGGTCCACCCGTACCGCGGCGTGGGCGATCCGGGCCCAGGAGCGGGCGACCGGGGAGGCGTCGAAGCCGTCCGCGTCGGCGGGGGAGTCCCAGACCACGAGCGCGGCCCACCGGGTCAGGTCGGCGTCGCCGGGGCCGAAGCCGGTGCCGGTCCCGGTGCCGAGCAGCTTGGCGAAGCGCACGCCCGGCAGCCGGCGCAGCCGTGCCGGGTGGGTGGCCATCCGGGCCGGCACACCGGGTACGGCCCGGCGGGGCACACGCCACACGTGCAGCGTGACGAGTCCGGGGTTCACGCCACCTCGGCCGGGGTGCCGGCGGTGATCCGCAGCAGTTCCGCGTACGTGGTGGGGAACACCGCCCGGGGCACGCCGCCGGCCGCCCACACCTCGTCGTACCCGGCCAGTGCGGTGTCGACGACGGTCCGCAGCGGCGCGGGGTGGCCGACCGGGGCGACGCCGCCGATCACCTGCCCGGTGTGCCGCTTGACGAACTCCGGGGTGGCCCGGCGCAGGTGGGTCACGCCCAGCGTGGCGGCCAGCCCGGCGGTGTCCACCCGGTGCGCGCCGGAGGTGAGCACCAGCAGCGGCGCGTCGTCCGCGTCGAAGATCAGCGAGTTGGCGATGGCGCCGACGGCGACGCCGAGCGCCTCGGCCGCCGCGGCCGCGGTGTGCACCGCCTCGGGCAGTAGCCGGACGAGGCTGGCCTCGCCCGATCCGTTCCGCGCGCCCGCGTCGTCGAGCGCACGCTGCACCGCCTGCACGTTCGGGTGTGGCTGCATGCACCCATTCTTCCCCCACCCCGGTACGCCCCCGCCGGGGGCCGTCGCCCTCCCGTGCGTCCCCGGCGCGTCACACGTTGCGTTTTCGTCGGTGGGGAGGTGTACTGTCAGGGTAGTTAGAACGAGTGTTCGATTCCGGCTCGAAGTTCGATCGGCCCGAAGTTCGGCTCAGTCCGAACGGCAAGCGGCTCAGCTCCCCGGCTGGCCCGGCCTGATCCGAGCCGGTCGCGCACCCGTCGAACGCTCCGGAAGCGGTGTTTCGCGGCACCGGCTTCCGGGAGGTGCGGCACCGCGGGCCGCACCGGGTCTCGGACAGTCGCGAGTCCGGGCCCGTCAGGCAGGTCGTCGCCCGCCGCCCACGACCCCCGGGCGGCGGGCGACGGACCCGCCGGCACGCCGGCCGGGTGTGGGTGTGGGGAAGCGTCCACATCCGGCCGGCCGCCACCTGAAAAGGGTGCGTCTTCCTCCGCACCGACCGTTCCGGGCGACCGGGCGACGTTCCCCGTCGCGCGACCGCCCGCCCGGCCACACGCGGAGGAGAGACCCATGCCGACCAGTCCGGCCCAGGCACCCACGGTGCCCGCGCACGTGCTGCCGCACCGCACCCCCGCCCAGTTGCTCGCGGTGGCCCGCGACGGGCTGGCCGAGGCCGCACGCACCCGCCCCGACGGCCTGCGGTACGCCGCCGCCCACCTCGCGGCGCTGCGCGCCGCCGCCGCCGTGCTCGCCGCCCGGGCCCGCCC
>NZ_RCVK01000187.1:0-56220 GCF_003667485.1 Micromonospora sp. BL1 | reverse complement strand
CCCCCGCCCCGCCCCGCGCCGCCCCGCGTCGGCGATCTTGCAGTTACTGCCCCGGTGATGCCGGATTCGCCCCGTTATCGAGGGGCCACAACTGCAAGATCGCGCACGGGGGGGTCGCGGTGCGGAGATCTTGGTACGAAGGGGGCCCTGGGAGGGCCGTTTCGTACCAAGATCTTGACTTCGGAGGGCTGCGGGCTGTCCGGAATGTTCGGTATGGGGGTTTGTAACGGTTTGGGGTTAACGGGTCATTGAGGGGGTTGGAGAGTTTTCTACCCACATATCGTGACCAGTTGCGATTCGGGCTCGTTGCCCAAGACGTGGGGGTTGCACTCAGAGACGCAGGGCGGTCGGTGACCAGCTGGTGCCGACGCCACACCATCGGCGGTGACGGAGCGGTGGCAGCCGTCCGTCGCGGACTGCGGCAGGGCGAGCCGGGAACGCTCAGCCGCGAACAGGAACTCGAACTCATCGACGTGCTCCGGGGCGTCCACCCCGACGAGTTCGGCCTCGACGAGGAGCTGTGGACACGGCAGAGCCTGACCGCTCTCATCGAGCGGCGGTTCGGGCTGGCGATGGACGCCGGCACCGTCGGGGCGTACCTCCGGGCCTGGGGTCTCGGGCCGCGCGAGCCGCGCGAGCGGGCCTGCGGCCTGTGCGTCGGCGCGGTCGAGCGCTGGGTACGCAGCGAGTACCCGGCAATCACGCGGGCGGCCCAGGAGCACGCCGCGGAGGTCTACTGGATCGGCCGGGTACGTCTGCGCGGCACCATGCCCGCCGCCGACGTGGTCTCGGCGGTGTCCTCGCGGGGGCGGGTGCGGTTCATGGTGACCACGCCGTCGGTGGACCCGCCGCTGCCCCGGGACTTCGTGCTGCGGCTCAGCGGCGCCGAGGAGCGCACCGTGCACCTGATCGTGGACGGCTCGTGGCCGCGCAACGAGTGGCCCCGCCGGCTGCCCCGCCGGGTCGTGCTGCACCCGCTGCCGAGCTGCGGTCGCGCCGTCGCCGCGGCCTGATCCGACGAAGATCGACTCGCGGGGGTACCGATTCGGTGATCCGGGAGGGGGTTTGCTACTCTTCTCGGGTCGCTGAGCCCCCGTAGCTCAGGGGATAGAGCACCGCCCTCCGGAGGCGGGAGCGCAGGTTCGAATCCTGCCGGGGGCACCTCACAGAAGACCTTCACGAGCCCGACAGCCACCTTGGCTGCCGGGCTCGTTCCGTTTCCGGGCGAGCCGGCCTCCTTGACCACCGACCCGCTGCTTTACTACGTTACTAGTAAAGCAGCGAGGAGCATCGTGTTCGTCTTCCGGCTCGACACCCACTCCGGCGTGCCGCCGTACCTGCAGCTCGTCCAGCAGGTCCGCCAGGCGGTGCTGCTGGGCTTCCTCCAGCCCGGTGACCGCCTGCCGCTCATCCGCGAGGTGGTCGAGGACCTGGCGATCAATCCGAACACCGTGGCCAAGGCGTACCGGCAGATGGAGCAGGAGAACCTGGTCACCGGCCGGCCCGGCCAGGGCACGTTCGTCACCGCGCAGCAGTCGGCCGCGATGTCGGCGTCCACGTACACGTCGCTGCGCCGCGGCCTGGAGACCTGGTTGCGCCGCGCCTACGCGGCCGGCCTCGACGAGCAGGCGGTGGACGCGCTCTTCACCTCCGTCCACCAGCAGACCAGGAACGAGGACGTGGCGTGACAGCGACCGGGTTGGCGCTACGCACCGACGGTGTGGGCAAGCGGTACCGGAAGGGCTGGGCGCTGCGCGACTGCACCCTGGCCCTGCCTGCGGGCGGCGTGATCGCCCTGGTCGGGCCGAACGGCGCGGGCAAGACCACGCTGCTGCGCATGGTCGTCGGGTTGCTGGCACCGAGCACCGGCACGGTGGAGGTCCTCGGCCGGGACGTCACTGCGAGCACCCCGCAGACCCTGTCCCGGGTCGGGTTCCTGGCCCAGGACCACCCGCTGTACAAGCGCTTCACCGTCGCCGAGATGCTCCGCTTCGGCCGGGCCTGCAACCTGCGGTTCGACCAGGGGCTGGCCGAGCGCCGGCTGGCGAAGCTGGGCATCCCGCTCGACCGCAGGGCCGGTTCGCTCTCCGGCGGGCAGCAGGCCCAGGTCGCGTTGGCTCTGGCCCTGGCGAAGCGGCCGGAGCTGCTCGTCCTCGACGAGCCGGTGGCCAGCCTCGACCCGCTGGCCCGGCACGAGTTCCTCCAGGTCCTCATGGGCGCGGTGGCCGAGGGCGGGGTGACAGTCCTGTTCTCCTCCCACGTCGTGCACGAGCTGGAGCGCGTCTGCGACCACCTGGTCGTGCTCAACCAGGGCCGGGTCACGCTCGCCGGTGACATCGACACCCTCCTCGCCGAGCACCGGCTGCTCGTCGGCCCGCGCACGGCCAACGACCTCGACCGGGCCGCCGCCGTCGTGGAGGCCGTCCACAGCGACCGGCACACGACCCTGCTGGTACGCGACGGCGGTATCCCGGCCGCGCCGGGATGGCAGGCCCGGCCGGTCGCGCTGGAGGACCTGGTGCTGGCGTACCTGCGCCGGCCGTCCGAGCCGAGCGCCGGTGTCCCGTCGGGGGTGGCGGCGTGACGTGGTTGATCTGGCGCCAGCACCGGACCGAGGTCTGCGTCCTGGGCCTGCTCGTCGGCGTGTTCGGCATCGCCCTGCTCGTGCTCGGGACGCAGGCCCACGACCTGTTCCCCGGCGGTCCCGCCCGCTGTGCGGGAGAGGCAGGTGTCGGCGACGCCTGCGCGGCCTCCTTCCGCCGGCTCGACGACGAGTACGGGTACGTCGAGAACCTCCTGGCGGCCTTCTATCTGGTCCCCGTCGTCATCGGTGCGTTCCTCGGTGCGCCGCTGCTCGCGCGCGAGCTGGAGGACGGCACCTGGCAGCTCGCCTGGACCCAGGCCGTGCCGCGGATGCGCTGGCTGGCGGCCAAGCTCGTGGCGCTGGCCGGCGTCACAGTCCTGCTCACCGGGATGTTCACCGCGGTGCTCACCTGGTTCCGTCAGCCGTTCGACGCGTGGGAGGGGCGGTTCCAGTACGACGCCTTCGACCTGGAGGGGCTTGTGCCGGTGGCGTACGCGCTGTTCGCGTTCGGCGTGGCCACCGCGGCGGGGGCGATCCTGCGGCGCAGCCTGCCCGCGTTCGGCGTCGCGTTCGGGGCGTTCCTCGCCGCCCGGATGTCGGTCGCGCTGCTGGCCCGCCCCGCGTACGCCACGCCGCTCACGGCCATGGAGCCGGTCCCCGCCGGCGGCGCGACGGACCAGGCGGGGCACCGCTTCGTGCCCGGTGTCGCCGACTGGGTGATCGAACGCGGCTACGCGGACGCCACCGGGCACAGGCTGAGCAGCGTCGAGTACTACGAGCTGGAGGACGCCGCCAACCGGGCCGGCGCCAACGTCAACCAGTTCCTGCACGCGCGGGGCATCCAGCAGTTCGGGGTCTACCACCCGGCCGACCGGTTCTGGACGTTCCAGCTCATCGAGGCGGCAGTGTTCGTCGCCGTCGCGGCGATCCTGGTCGGTGTGGTGGTGTGGCGGGTCCGGCGCCGCGTGCTCTAGTGAGCCACCCTCACCTTTGTCCCCCGATTCGCGGATGGACCGGTCGTGAGCTGGCTAACCTCGCGGTGAACGGGTCGAACCACAGCACCTGCGAAGGTGAGCCAGTTGCCCGAGACGCCGTTGACCAACCGTCCCAAGATGCACACGGGCGTTCCCTCCTCGCTGACCACCACGCAACGGTGGGTCCTGCGCGGCATCGCCGTCGCCGACGCCCCCTGCGGCCTGTGGTTCCTCGAAGCGGTGGCCACACGCACCGGCACCGCACCGGACGAGCCGGTCGACGCGACGGTGGAGGAGCTGATCTCGCGCGGGTTCCTCGTCGACACCGCCGCCGGGCTGCGGCTGGCCTCGATCGCGCTGCGCGACGACGTCCTGCGGGACACCCCGCCGTCGGTACGCCAGGCGTTGCGCGAGGCGGCGGCCGAGGTGCTCGCCGACGCCGGGCGCCCGGCCCAGGCGGCCCGGCAGCTCCTCCGGGTGCTCCCGGCGGTGAGCCGGTCCGCCCGGGCGCTCGCCGCGCGGCTGGCCGGCGACCCGGCGGTCGGCCCGAGCCTCGCCGCGGACCTGCTGCTGGCCACCCCCGCGCCCGGCCCGGCCGACGAGCGCCTGGCCCGGCTGGTCGACGTGGCCGACAACCTCTACCTGGCCGGCCGGGTGGACGAGACGCTGCGGATGCTGCACCGGGAGGTCGCCGCCGACCGGTACGGGCCACGGCAGCGGACGAAGCTGCTCGGGCGGCTCGGCGCCTACTACGCGACGCAGCGTCCCTCGCTGTCCCTGACGTACCTCGGGCAGGCGCTCAACCAGGAGCTGGACGCCGCCGGGCGGAGCTGGACGCTCACCATGCTGGCGTCGCTGGCGGCCCGGTTCGGGCACCCGGACGCCGCGGAGCTGGTGGCGGCGGCGGAGCGGGCCCACGAACGCAGCCCCTCCCCCGGCGGCGGTATCCGCCTGGCCCTGGCGCACGCGTCCCGGGCCACCGCGGCCGGCGATCTGCCCCGCGCCGCGCGGATCCTGCGGGAGGTGGACGCGGGCGAGCCCACCGCCCGCACCCAGGCGGTCTTCCTGCGCGTCGACCGGGTGGCGAACCAGATCGCGCTCGGCCGGTACGTCGACGCGGCGACCGCGCTCGACAGCGTCTCCGCGGAGATCGACACGCTCGGCACGGTGGGGCAGCCGCTGGTGACCGCGTTGGACTGCGTCCTGCGGCTGACCACCGGTGAGCTGGCCGAGGCCGAGGTCCGGGCCCGGCTCGCGTTGACCGAACGCGGTGGCGCCCTGCCGGCGCAGGCGCGGGTGGACCTGCTCGCCACGGTCGTGGAGGTGCTGCTGCGCCGGGGTGAGGTGGCCGCGGCCCGGGATCTGATGGCCGACGAACGTCCCGCGGTGGGCTGGCCCGACGACATGCAGTGGTTCCGGCTCGGCTGCGCCGCCGCGGGCGATCCGGAACCGGGCCGGCACGCCGCGCTCCTGAGGGCCGCCTTCGCCATGCCGGACCGCTCGACGGCTCCCCTGCTGCTGGTGCCGCACCACGGCCCGCGACTGGTTCGCGCGGCGCTGGCGCTCGGCGACCGGCAGCGGGCCGGGATCCTCGCCGACCACCTGAAGCGGGCCGCCGGCATGACCAACAACGCGCTCTGGCGCGGGGTGGCGCACCAGGCCGACGGGCTGCTGACCGGCGATCCGGCGGCGCTGCGCGCGGCGGTACGGCTGCTCCGCACCACCTCCGCCCGGCCGGCCCTGGCCGACGCGCTGCACGACCTGGCGCGGTCGCCCGGGCTGCCGCCAGCGGAGGTGGCCGGCCTGCTCGCCGAGTGCGCCGCGATGTACACCCGGATGGGTGCCGGCGGGACACGGGAGCACGACGGCCCGGCGGGCGACGAGGTCTGCCGTCCGGCCGTGGCCGCGCTGACGCCCGCCGAGGTACGGGTGGCCGAACTGCTCGCGGTCGGCATGACGAAGCAGGAGGCGGCCCGGGACCTGTTCGTCTCGTTCCACACCGTCGACACCCACCTGCGGTCGATCTACGCGAAGCTCGGTGTGCACAACCGGGTGGAGCTGGCGCTGGTCTGGGAGTCGCGGGACGAAGGCTGAGCGCGGACGCCACGACCCTGTGGCGTCCGCGCTCAGCACCGCGTCCTCAGTGCCGTTGCAGCGGGCTCTTCGTCTTCGGAAGCGCCTCGACCAGCTCGCGCGGCACGTTGATCGTGTCGGCGACCACCTCCGGCGGGATGTTCGCCAGCCACTGCGCGAGCGACACGTCCTCGAACTTCGCGGTCCGGAACAGCTCCAGGTAGACGAAGGGCTTGTCGCCGATGTTCTCGATGTAGTGGCCCATGGAGATCGGCACGTAGCCCACGTCGCCGGTCTCCATGTTGTAGGTACGGGCCGTGGCGTGGTTGGCGAAGACGCCCATCCGCCCCTTGCCCGAGATGACGTACTGCATCTCCGCGCCGTTGGGATGCCAGTGCAGTTCCCGCATCGCGCCGGGCTCGATCTCCACCAGCGCGGCGGTGGTGGTGACCGCCGCGGCGAAGTTGCTCGAGTCGGCGATCCGTACGCTGCCGCCCTCGAACTTCTCCGGCGTCTGGGCGAGCAGGCTGTGCTTGAACGTGCGGGGCACGTCGCCGGTCGGACTGAAGACCCGGTCCTCGGCCAGCGGCGGCGGCACCTGCCCCGGGAAGATGTACCGCTCGGACTCCGCCGGGAAGTTCGCCATCTGCTGCATGGTCCAGCCGAAGTTCTTGGCGATGACCTCCCGCGGCACGTGCGCGAAGAAGTCGGTCACCTGGAACGTCCCGTCCTCGGAGTAGCACCCGTCGTCGAAGACGAGCAGGAACTCGACGCCCTCCTCGAACGCCTGGATGTGGTGCGGAATGCCGGCCGGGAAATACCAGAGGTCACCCGCCTTGACGTCCTCCAGGAAGTTGCGTCCCTCCTGGTCCACGGCCGCGATCCGGCAACTGCCGGACAGGATGAAGGCCCACTCGGACTGGATGTGCCAGTGCAGTTCCCGGTAGGCGCCGGGATCGAGCTTCATGTTCACGATTGCCAGGTCGTGGGCGATCGGCAGCAGGCGGTTCGTGACCTCCCGGGTCCAGCCGCCGCTCTCCCGGCGGGTGTGCGCCAGCGAGAACGGGAACACCAGGTTCGGCATGAGGCCGTGGTCGGTCGACGGCGGGTTCACCAGGTCCGGGTGGGTGTCGTCGATCGCCGGGTTGCGCGGGACCGTACCGACCATCGCGGTGTCCTTCGGCGGATTCTTGCCGACGGGGTCAGTGGATCTGGGCATGACGGATGTCCTTCCGGGTGAGGGCCGCCGACTCGGCGGCCCGGGACGGGACGAACAACGCCCGCAGGTGTTCCGGGCTCTGAAAGGCCACCGCGAGCGGAATCGCGACACAGAGGAACAGCGACGCCGCGATGCTCCAGACCGGAGCATCCGTGGCGACTCCGGCGACGGCCAGGGCCGCGATCGAATAGAACGTGACGCGGATTCTGGCGACGGGGAGCACGAACATGCGCTCGGCCTCCTTCGGCTTCGAGTCTCGCCGTCGAGACGCAATTGCGATGCTGCCGAATCGGATCCCCCCGGTGAATAACGCGATCGCGCCATTCACCGGAACGGGCGGGAAACCCTTTTCCCGGCACTTCCGCGCACCGCACGCCGCACCGGTTTCACGGGTACAACGAAGGGTAGGGAGGGCGATGTCCAACAACGCGGAGGATCGCTGGCGGGTGGGGGAATACGACTTCCACGTACCGTTTCTGGCACTCGCGCTCGCCACCGGCCTCGCCGGTGTTGTCGACGCATTCTCGTTCCTCAAGTACAAGGTGTTCGTGGGTATCCAGACCGGCAATGTGGCGTTCGTCGGAATGGGTGCCGCCGATCACTTTCCGCCCTGGCCGGCCGCGGTGGCGTCGCTTGTCGCGTTCGGCCTCGGCGGCCTGCTCGGCGCCGGGATCCGCCGCCTGCGCCCGGCCGGCCCGCTCACCCCGCCGGGCATGGAACTGCTCGCCATGCTGGCGCTGCTCGTGCTCTGGGGCCTGGTGGACCGCTCCCTCGACTCGGGGCGCGACTCGCTGACCGAGCGCACGATCCTGACCGCGCTGCTGGCGTTCCCGGTCGGCATCCTCGGCGGGTTGATCGTCCGCACGTTCGGCGTGCAGACCGCCACGTCGTACCAGACCGGCACCGTGCTGCGCACCACGAAGGGCATCGCCGACTGGGTGTTCGAACCGGAGGGCCGCAGCGCGGCCGGGCGGCTCGCCGCGACCGGCCTGCTCTGCCTGGTCAGCTACGCGATCGGCGGGTTCGTCGGCGCGGCCACCGAGACCCGCCCGATCTGGACGATGATCATCACCTGGGCCCTGGCCGTGGTGCTGATCGCGCTCACCTGGGGCAAGCGCCCGCCGGCGACGGCGACCCGGCGCCGCTGACGCGGACCGGCGTCACCCGGCCTCGCGGCGGGCCTTGGCGCGGCGTTTGCCCTCGTGCATCGCCTGGACCCGGGCCACCGGGATGGTCCGCCCCTGCTCGACCAGCTCCGTTGGCAGGCGCTGCGGCGCGGGCAGCGCCTCCGCCCAGGGATCCCGGTCGCCCAGCAGCGCGGGCACGGTCCGCACGGTGAAGTCGGCCGGGCTCGCGCTCTCCAGGTCGGTCCAGCCCACCGGGTACGACACCGGGGTGCCGGGCCGGATCCGAGGGCTGTAGGCGGCCACCACAGTCGCCCCGTACGCGCGGGTGGAGTCGACGAAGACGCGGCCGCCGCGGTCGGCGACGATGAACGCGGTGGTCGCGGCCGCCGGGTCGAGCCGTTCGGTACGGGCGGCGAGCGCCCGGGTCGCCGCGGCGGCCTCCTCGGCCGTGGTGGCGGGGTCGACCGGCACGATCACGTGCAGCCCCTTCGCCCCGCTCGTCTTCACCGCGCCGGCCAGCCCGGCGTCGGCGAGCGCCTGCCGCACCAGCAGCGCGACCCGCACCACGGCGCCGAACGCGTCCCCCTCCGGCGGGTCCAGGTCGAGCACCAGGTGGGTCGGATGCTCGGGCTGCCCGGCGCGGGCGAGCGTCGGGTGGTACTCCACCGCCCGCTGGTTGGCGAACCAGAGCAGCGTCCGCCGGTCGTCGCAGAGGGCGTACGAGATCCGCCGGTGCGACGCCTCCGCCCAGACCTCGGTGCGGCGCACCCAGTCGGGCGTGTACTTCGGCAGGTTCTTCTGCATGAACGGCTCCTGGCCGGGCCGCACCCGCAGCACCGACAGCGGCCGGTCGCGCAGTTCCGGCAGGATCCGGTCGCTCATCGCGTCGAGGTAGTCGACCAGGTCGCGTTTGGTCGCCCCGGCGCCGTCGAACAGCGGCTGGTCGAGGTTGGTCAGCGACACTCCGGCCCGGGTCTCGTCGGCGGCACCCATCGGACCACCATCCCGGGCCGGGCCCGGCTCGGCAACCCCGACACGGTGCCCGGCGCGCCTCGCCGGCCCGCACCTGCGACGATCGGGGCGTGGGTGAGGCAGAGGCGGACGAGTGCGGGGCCGGCGCGGCCGGGCAGGCCAGCGCGTGCACCGTGCGGGAGGCGCTGGACCGGGTCGGCGGCAAGTGGGCCATCGGCATCCTGATCGCCGCCTCGGCCGGGCCGGTCCGCTTCACCGAGCTGGAACGCCGGGTGGAGGGGATCAGCCGGCGGATGCTCACGCTGACGTTGCGCAACCTGGAGCGCGACGGGCTGCTGGACCGGCACGTGCATCCCACGGTGCCGCCGAAGGTGGAGTACACCGCGACGCCGATGGCCCGGGAGCTGTACGAGTCGCTGGTGGCGCTGACGAGCTGGGCGGAGCGGCACCGGGAGGCGATCAGCGCGGCCCGGGCCGAGTACGACCGGCGGCACGGCGGCCCACCGGTCTGACCTGCGGAAACAGGCCGTTGTGGTGAACGCCACGCGGCGGATCTGACCGATCGGTCAGCACCTGACCGATCGGTCAGGCATGCTGGAGGACATGGCGCGACCCACCACCGCCACCCACGACGAGCTGCTGGCCGCGGCCGCTCGCCGGTTCGCCGTCACCGGGTACAAGGGCACCTCTCTCCAGGACATCGCCCGCGACGTGGGCTGCTCCAAGGCGACGGTGCTCTACCACTTCGCCAGCAAGGACGCCCTGCTCTGCGAGCTGATGGCCCCGGCCATCACCGTGCTGGAGGAGCTGGACGCCCGGATCGCGGCGCACACCGGCGCAGAGGCCCAGCGCGTCGCCGCGGACGGCTTCGTCGACCTGGCGGTCCGCTTCCGCCGGGAGATCGCCCTGCTCCGGGGAGAGTTCCCCGACCTGCTCCAGCAGCCCGCGTTCGCCCACATCCAGCAGATCTCCGAACGGCTCGTCGCCGCGTTCGCCGGCTTCTCCGACCGTCCGGAGGCACGCGTCGCGGCGCTCGTCGTGCTCGCCGGCATCGCCGAGACCTGCGGCGAGTTCCTGGACATCCCCGACGAACAGCTGCGACCCGCACTGCTCGCCGTGGCGTACCGCGCGCTCGAAGTCACCACCTGATCCGTTTCTGCGAGGACAAGGAAGGTCCATGGCGACCCTGCTGTACCGGCTCGGCCGGGCATCCCTGCGCCGGCGGCGACTCGTCGCCGTCGTCTGGCTCGTCGTACTCGTCGGCCTCGGCCTGGCCGCGGCCACGCTGCGGGGCCCGACGGCGAGCAACTTCACCATGCCGGGCACCGAGTCGCAGAAGGCGATCGACCTGCTCGCCGACCGCTTCCCGGCGGCCAGCGGCGCCACCGGCACGATCGTGGTCAAGGCGCCACAGGACGGCGCCCTGACCACGCCCGCCGGTCAGGCGGTGGTCAAGCAGGTCACGCAGGAGGCGGCCACGCTGCCCGGCGTGGTCGGCGCGGTCGACCCGTACCAGGCGCAGGCGCTCACCCCGGACGGCCGGTACGCGCTGGTCCAGGTGCAGTTCGCCGGCGGTGCCGACGACGTCACCGACGAGCAGCGCGACGCGTACGAGAAGGTCGGCAAGCAGGCCGAGGCGCAGGGCTGGCAGATCGCCCCCGGCGGTGAGGTGCTCAACGCCGAGCCGGAGGTCGGCTCGACCGAGGCGATCGGCGTGCTGGTCGCGGCGATCGTCCTGGTGATCACGTTCGGCTCGCTCGTGGCGGCCGGCATGACCATGCTGAACGCGCTGATCGGCGTGGGTGTCGGCATGGCCGGTCTGTTCGCGCTCAGCGGTGCGGTCGAGCTGACCAGCACCGCGCCGATCCTGGCGCTGATGCTCGGCCTCGCGGTCGGCATCGACTACTCGCTGTTCATCACCTCCCGGCACCGGCAGAACCTGCTCGACGGGCTCTCCCCGGAGGAGGCGGTCGGCCGGGCGGTCGGCACCGCCGGCTCGGCAGTGGTCTTCGCCGGCGCCACCGTGGTGGTGGCGCTCGCCGGCCTGGCCGTGGTGGGCATCCCGTTCCTGACCGTGATGGGCCTGGCCGCGGCCGGCACCGTCACGATCGCCGTGCTGGTGGCGATCACGCTGGCCCCGGCGCTGCTCGGCTTCGCCGGCCACAAGGTGCTGCCGCGCAAGCTGCGTGACCGCAAGGCGGTCGAGGACCCGACCACCGGCTCCGAGGACCGCTCCGGCTTCGGCTTCCGCTGGGCGCGGTGGGTGACCAAGCTGCGCGTCCCGGTGATCCTGGTCGGGCTGCTCGGCCTCGGCCTGCTCGCCATCCCGGCCCAGGACATGCGCCTGGCGCTGCCGGACGCCTCCGCCGCCGCCGAGGGCACCCCGGCCCGGGTCAGCAGCGACCTGATCCGGGAAGGCTTCGGCCCCGGCTTCACCGGCCGGCTCGCCGTCGTGGTGACCGCCGACTCGCCGCAGGACACCCAGGCCGCCATCCCGCAGGTGACCGCGCTGGTGCAGAAGACCGACGGGGTGCTGGCGGTGGCCCCGCCGCAGGTCGACCCGTCGGGGCGTACCGCGCTGATCGGGGTGATCCCGAAGACCGGGCCGACCGACGAGGCCACCGAGACCGTGGTGCACGACATCCGCAAGCAGGTCTCGGGCATCCAGAACGCCGACGTGCTGCTCACCGGCGTCACAGCGGTCGGCATCGACGTGTCGGAGAAGCTCTCCGACGCGCTGCCGGTCTACCTGCTGCTGGTGGTGGGCCTGTCGATCCTGCTGCTGATGCTGGTGTTCCGGTCGATCCTGGTGCCGGTCAAGGCGGCGCTGGGCTTCCTGCTCACCGTGGCGGCCACGTTCGGCATCACCGTCGCGGTGTTCCAGCAGGGCCACCTGGCCGACCTGGTCGGCCTGGACACGCCGGCCCCGCTGGTCAGCTTCCTGCCGATCCTGCTCATCGGCATCCTGTTCGGCCTGGCCATGGACTACGAGGTCTTCCTGGTCTCCCGGATGCGCGAGGACTTCGTGCACGGCGACACCGCCCAGCAGGCCACCATCAACGGCATGGGGCACGGCGCCCGGGTGGTCACCGCCGCCGCGCTCATCATGATCTCGGTGTTCGGCGGCTTCGTGTTCCTGGAGGACCCGATCATCAAGTCGATGGGCTTCGCGCTCGCCATCGGTGTCGCCATCGACGCGTTCGTGGTCCGGATGACGATCGTGCCGGCGGTGATGTCGCTGCTGAACAACGCCGCCTGGTGGCTGCCGCGCTGGCTGAACAAGATCCTGCCCAACGTGGACGTCGAGGGTGAGGGCCTGCGCGCCCACCTCGCCGAGAAGCAGCACGCGAACGTGTGATCGGCACGGGTGGGGCCCCGCGGGGCCCCACCCGTCACACACCCGCCGGATACGTCTCCATCTCGCCGGGTGTGACGCACGCCGGCAGCGGGTGCAGCGCCGTCGTCTCGTCGCACCAGATGAACGCGTCGTAGCGCTCACCCAGCCGGGTCGGCACGTAGTTGCCCCAGGACTCGAAGCTCGGGTCGTACACCACCCCGATGGCCCGGTGGTCCGCCTCGCCGGTCACCCACTCCGGCTGGTCGTCGCCGCCGAAGACCAGCACCGCCCGCTCCGGCATCAGCTCGTGCAGCCGGTGTTCCACCGAACCCTCCCGGGCCGGCGGCACCACCATCGTCTCGGCCGGTGAGCCCCAGCGCGGCGCGGCCACCACGCTGCCGCGCCAGCTGCCGAAGCCGATCAGCGCCACCGCGTCCCGGCCGTGCCGTTCCCGGCCGAGCTGCCCGATGTTGACCATGCCGTCCGCCGCCATGTCGGTGGCCCGGGCGTCGCCGACGTGCGTGTTGTGCGCCCACACGATGCCCCGCGAGCCCGGACCGTACCGGTCGAGCAGCCGGTCGAGCGTGTCGGCCATGTGGACGTCGCGGACGTTCCACGACTCGGGACCGCCGCCGACCATGGCCCGGTAGTACCGTTCCGCACCGGCCACCACCTCCGCGTTCTGCCAGGCCGAGAAGCGGTCCGGGCCGTCCGCGGCGGCCTGTTCCCGGGTACGCGCCAGCAGCCGGACCACCTCCTCCTCGCACCGGGCGGAGACGAACCGGCTGGCCATCCCGTACTCCTCGGGCCGCTTGCCGTACGGCTCGAAGCAGCGGTACGCCTCCTGGGCCGCCTCCAGCGAGGCCGGGTCCTCCTCGCCGAGGTAGTCGAAGATGGCCTGCATCGACTCCCAGAGGGAATACACGTCCAGCCCGTGGAAGCCGGCCCGCTCCCCCTCGGGGCGTTCCAGGTTCCACGCCCGCAGCCAGCGGCAGAAGCGGGCCACCTCGGCGTTCGCCCACATCCAGGTGGGCCAGCGTTCGAACCGTTCCAGCGCGACGAGCGGATCGGCCGGCCCGTCCGGCGCGCCGACCACCGACCGGTGCACCCGGTCGCAGTCCGGCCAGTCCCCCTCCACCGCCACGAAGTCGAACCCCTGTTCGGCGATGAGCCGCCGGGTCAACTGTTCCCGCAGCCGGTAGTAGTCGTAGCTGCCGTGCGTCGCCTCGCCGATCATCACCACCCGGGCGTCCCGCACGCGGTCGAGCAAGGGGTCGAAGTCGCTCGGCGCGCCGAGCCGCTGTACCAGCATGTCCGCGGCTACCCGGGGCCCGCCGGGACAAACCGCCGCCGCGGCCCGGCGGCGGGCATGCCGCCGGGCCCAGCGGGTAGCCGGGCGGCATGACCGTCACCGGCGCGCAGTTGCAGGAGTTCCTGGCCGGGCTGGACTACCCGGTCTCCCGGGAGGACCTGGTCCGCTGGGGCCAGGAGAACGGCGCCAGCACCGAGACGCTCCAGCGGCTGCGCACGCTGCCGGCCGAGGAGTTCGACACCCCGGCCGAACTGGTCGAGGCGCTGGTCACGCTCGCCGGTTGAGCGGCGCGTGCAGCAGCCGGAACAGCACCAGCCACTGTTCCGGCCAGACCAGCCCGACCGGGGTGTCCGGCGCGATCCGTGCGGCCCGCAACGCGCCGTCGACCCGCGGCCGGGGATGGCCCGCGCGCAGCGAGGCCGCGAGCGAGCCGCCGACTCCGCCGAAGCCCAGCTCCACCATCCGCCGGTACGCGGGCAGCGCGGCCGGCGCCACGAGTGGCGTCGTCCGGCGTTCCAGCCGCAGGATGCCCCCGTCCACGCCCGGCACCGGCCGGAACGCGGTCCGGGGTACCCGCCCGGCCAGCCGCCAGTGGTACTCGGGCCAGGTGAGCACGGTGAGCCGGCTCCACCGGCCGTGGTCGCCGGTGCGCTTGCGGGCGTAGTCGAGCTGGGTGAGCAGCGTCGCGGTACGCAACCCTGGTGCGGCCAGGCACCAGCGGACCACCGCCGCGGTGAGCGACCAGGGGATGTTGCCCGCCACCGAGAACGGCCCGGCGGGCGGGGACGCGGTCAGGAAGTCGGCCGCCCGTACCTCGACGTTCGGCAGCGGAGCGCAGGCCGCTGTCAGCTCGGGCAGCACGGCCGGGTCGACCTCGTACGCGATCAGCCGCCCGCACCGCGCGGCGAGCGGCCGGGTCAGCCGGCCGCGACCGGCGCCGACCTCCAGCAGCAGGTCGTCCGGGCCGGGCCGGACCGCGCGGACCATCCGCGCGACGACGGCCGGGTCGGCGAGGAAGTTCTGGGACAGTACGCGACGGGACCGGTCGCGTGCGGTGTTTCGGCGGGGCGCCACGGGTTCGTCCTGTCTGTCGCCGGACGGCGACGGGTACGGACCGCTGCGCGGGTGTCCCCCGCCGTCGAGGCGGCGTGGGGCGGATCGGGCGGGCGGTCCGAGCGGATCGGGACTCGGACGACCCTGGACAGTGGCCGGGACGCGGCGCATGCCGGAGACGCCACCTCGGCGAGGTGGCGTGGACGAACCACGGGTACCGCCACCTCGGCGAGGTGGCACGACCGGCGCCCCTCGGGGCGGGTCGGGAACCGGCGGTCAGGTCAGACGCGGGCGGCGTACCGGCCGGCCAGGGCCGGGCGCCGGAACCGCGGACGGGCGTCCAGGAGGAGCCCACACGCGGCCGGCGCGACGGCCACACGGATCAGGGCATGCGTGAACATGCCGCCACGCTAACGACCGGGTCGGGCCCGGGCGACCGGTTTTCTCCCGCTCGACGGTGCGCCGGCCGACGCCTGTTGATCTATCCTTTGTGGAATGTACAAATATGTCGAGGTCCAGATGGAACCGACCTACGCCGACTTCGGCTCCGAACCGCCACGTACCGGGAACGTCACGATCACCGGTGTCGAGCGATCCTCGGCTGCCGGCGACCACCTGGCGATCGGCGCCGGCGGATCGGTCGAGCTGGAGTTCGACGTGCCTGACCCGGTCGTCGTCCGGGAGGCCTGTGTCGCCCTGCGGGCGCTCACGTCGATGTTCTCCCGCGAGCCCGGATACGCCCCGCTCACCGTTCGCCTCAACGGCAGACCGCTGGCCGACCGGATGCGGATCCCGAATGGCGGCGGTCTGCCGCAGCGTCTGGTCTTCGCGGTCCCCGCCGAGGACCTGGTCGCCGGCCGGAACACGTTGCGGATCGACAGCGGCGCCGACGCCCGCAGCATGCTGTGGTTGTACCGGGTGACGATCGATCCGATGCACGCGCACGACCAGGCGGGCCTGGCGCTGGCACGGCAGGCCGTCGCCGAGCCCGTGCTGCGGTACGCGACCGACGCCGGCGAGGTCACCATTCTCATCGATCGCGGTGAACAAGCCCTTCTCGACCAGGTGGCGTGGGCGGACGCGTCCGGCGCGGAGTACGCGATCACGTTCGAAAAGCAGCAGGCCGCCTTCTACGGCTGGCGCCGGCAGCCGGGTCAGCGGCCGAGGGAGTTCCGCGGCCGGCTCGCCGGGCGCGGCTCCCGGGCCGAGCAGGCTCGGCGGTTCACCACGGAGGAGGGCTGGGGCGGTGGGTGGCACCGCTCCGGGGACCTGCTCGTCGCGGTGGGTGTGCCCGGGCACGCGGTCACCAGGATGAGCTGGCGCCACGGCAACGGCAACAACGGCACCGTCGCTTTCGCCGACGACGGATTCCTGGGCACGTACCAGCGCACCGGGGAAGGACCCATCGGCTACCGCGGCCGTCCCGGCTCGTGACCCGGCCCCTTCCCTACAGGTCGACTGTGCGTCCCTGCGCCCGGGCGGTCTGCGCGGCGTCCAGCACCGCCACCACCTCGCGGCCGAACCGCACGTCGCAGCGGTGGTCGCGGGTGCCGGCGTCGACCTCCTCCAGCAACTGGTCGAGCGCGGCGCCGAACGCCTGGAGCGCGCTGCCGTCGCCGGGCGGCACCGTCTCGGTGCCGTTCTCGCCGAAGAAGACGAAGTCCCGGGTGACCGCCTCGGACGGCGCGTCCAGGGTGAGCGACAGCGAGCTGGTCGCGCCGCCGTCGTGGGTGAGCAGCAGGTGCACCAGGCCGCTCGGGCCGTCCATCGCGGCGACCCGGGTGACCCGGCCGAGCACCGGCAGGATCAGCGACAACGCGTGCGGGCCGATGTCCCAGAGCGCGCCGCGCTCCCGCCGCCAGCCCGAGTCGCCGTACGGGTTCCCGGGCTGGAAGATCGACGCGAACATGGTGGCGCGGGCGTGCTGCCAGCCGCCGGCCGCCGCGGTCGAGGCGAGGAAGCCGGTGACGTTCGGGTGGAAGCGCTGGGTGAAGAAGACCACCGAGGCCACCCCGGACGCCTGCGCCGCGGCGACCACCCGGTCGGCGTCGGCGACGTCGAGCGCCAGCGGCTTGTCCAGCAGCAGGTGCCGCCCGGCGGTGGCGGCCCGGACGGCGATGTCGGCCTGCACGTCCGGCGGGAGCGCCACGGCGACCGCGTCGCAGGCGTCGATGAGCGCGTCGACGTCGGTGAAGGCCGGCACACCGTGCCGGGTCGCCAGTTCCTCCGCCTTCGCGGGGTTGCGCCCCCACACGCCGGCGAGCCGGGCCCGCGGGTGTGCCTCGATGGCCGCGGCGTGCGTCTGCGCCGCCCAGTAACCCGTGCCGAACAACCCGAACCGCACCCCGGCCCCCTGCCGTCGACGTCCGCCACCGGCGTACGCCGGGACCGTGATCCACGCTAGTCCCCCGGCCCGTCCGGCGCGCCACGACCCGGCGGGCGAGCCGCTACTACACCGGTTAGTAGGCTGTGCCGGTGAACGACACCGTGTCGACGACCAGCGCGGCAGCAGCCTCTCCGGTGGACGGGCCGCTCGCCACGGTCGCGATCGTGATCTCGCTGGCGGTCGCCGTCTGGGCCCTGGTGGCGGCGGTACGCCACCGGCCGCCGGACCGGATCCAGTTCATCGGCCTGGCCGTGCTGGAGGTGGCGCTGCTCGCGCTCACCGTGACGGCGCTCGTCGCGCTCGGCGGCGGGGACCGGCCGGGCGAGCCGGGCGCGTTCTTCGGCTACCTGGCGACGCTGGTCTGCCTGCCGCCGCTGGCCTGGGTGCTGGCCCGGATGGAGCCGACCCGCTGGGGCTCGGGCATCGTCTGCGCGATCTGTCTGGTCACGCCCGTGGTGGCGGTACGGCTCCAGCAGACCTGGGAGGCCCTCGGTGGCTGAGACCACGACCGAGCAGCGCGCCACCAACCGCGGGCCGGGCCGGTTGCTGATCGCCGTCTACATCGTCTTCGCCATCGCCGCCACCTCGCGGGCCGGGTTGCAGATCGCCACGAAGTTCGACGAGGCGCCGGTGGCGTACCTGCTCTCCGCGCTCGCCGCGCTGATCTACATCGTGGCGGCGGTCGGGCTGGCCCGGGCCGGGCACGCCGGCCGCCGGATCGCGCTCGCGTGCTGCACCGTCGAACTCGTCGGGGTGCTCGGGGTGGGCGTGCTGAGCATCGCCGACAAGGAGCTGTTCCCGGACGAGACGGTCTGGTCCGACTTCGGCAGCGGCTACGGCTACGTACCGCTGGTGCTGCCGGTGCTCGGCCTGTTCTGGCTCTGGCGCACCCGGCGCGACCCCGCCTGAGCAGGCCCGCGCCGGGTTGGGCCGGTCAGTCCTTCGGACCGCCGGCGACGTAGATGACCTGGCCGGAGACGAAGGACGCGCCTTCACTGGCCAGGAACGAGATGGTGTGCGCGACGTCCTCCGGGCGACCGGGACGGCGTACCGGGATCTCGGCGGCGGCGTGCTTCTGCAGGTCGTCGAAGTCGACCTTCATCCGCGCCGCGGTGGCAGCGGTCATGTCGGTGACGATGAAGCCCGGCGCGACCGCGTTGACAGTCACCCCGAACGGGCCCAGCTCGATCGCCAGCGTCTTGGTGAAGCCCTGGAGGCCGGCCTTGGCCGCCGAGTAGTTCGCCTGGCCCCGGTTGCCGAGCGCGGACGTGCTGGACAGGTTGACGATCCGGCCCCACTTCGCCTCGACCATGTGCTTCTGCGCGGCCTGACTGAACAGGAACGCCCCGCGCAGGTGCACGCCCATGACCGTGTCCCAGTCGCCCTCGGTCATCTTGAACAGCAGGTTGTCGCGCAGCACACCCGCGTTGTTGACCAGCACTGTCGGTGCGCCCAGTTCGGCGGCGATCCGTTCCACGGCGGCCTCGACCTGGGCCCGGTCGGACACGTCGGCGCCGACGCCGAGCGCCCGTCCGCCGGCCGAGCCGATGGCGTCCACCGTCTCCTTGGTGGCGGACTCGTCGATGTCGACCACGGCGACGGCCATGCCGTCGGCCGCCAGCCGGCGGGCGGTCGCGGCCCCGATGCCGCGCGCGGCTCCGGTGACGATGGCGACGCGGGGCTCCTCCGACATGCTTACCTCCCGGTAACTTGTGGCTCGATCGAAGGAGCTTAACCCGCCGGTACGCCGCCCCCTACCGCTCGTGGCCCCGGCAGAGCCGGATCCACCGGTAGCCGTACCCGCCGAGCTTGAGCCGGTCGAGCTTGCCCACGTCCTCGTAGTTGCGGTCGCTCAGCACGTCGATCGGCAGGTCCGCCTCCGGCGCCAGCGTGCTCAGGTCCACCTCGACGTCCTCGGTGCCGAGGTTGTGCAGGAACACCATGGTCCCGGTACGCCCGTCGGCGCGGTGCGCGAGCACGCCCGGCGGCATCGGCACGTCGATGTGGGTGGTGCTGCCGGAGCCGGTCTCCGGCGCCTCGCGCAGCGTCCGGATCATCCGCTCGAACCAGCCGAGCAGCGAGCGCGGGTCCTTGCGCTGGGCGGTGACGTTGACCTTCTGGTAGCCGTACTCGCCCTTGTCGATCACCGGGCGGACCAGCTTCTCCGGCTCGGCCGTGGAGAAGCCGGCGTTGTCGGCGTAGGACCACTGCATCGGGGTACGGATCGCGTCGCGCCCGTCCAGCGACAGGTCCTCCCCCATGCCGATCTCCTCGCCGTAGCGCAGCACCGGCGTGCCGCGCAGCGAGAACTGCAACGAGTACGCCAGCTCCATGTGCCGGCGGTCGTTGCCGAGCATGGGCGCGAGGCGGCGGCGGATGCCCCGGCCGTAGAGCTGCATGTTCTCGTCCGGACCGAACTTCGCCAGCACGTCGTTGCGCTGGTCGGCGGTGAGCCGGGACAGGTCGATCTCGTCGTGGTTGCGCAGGAACGTGGCCCACTGGCCGCCGGTGGGCAGCTTCGGGGTGTCGCGCAACGCCTCGATGATCACCTCCGGGTCCTCCCGGGCCAGGGCGAGCATCAGCCGGCCGTTGAGCATGAAGTCGAACAGCATGTGGATCCGGTTGCCCGAGCCGCTGCCGTCGCCGAAGTAGACCGGCAGCTCGTCCGGCTCGACGTTCGCCTCGGCCAGCAGGACCGCGTCGCCGCGCCGCCACTGCACGTGCTGGCGCAGGTCGGTGAGGAAGTCGAAGTCCTTCGGCGAGTTCGGGTTGCCCGGCTCGGTGCGCTCGATGATGAACGGCACCGCGTCCATCCGGAAACCGGAGACGCCGAGCTGGAGCCAGAACGAGGTGATCTTCTTGATCTCCGCCCGGACCCGCGGGTTCTCGATGTTCAGGTCCGGCTGGAACTTGTAGAAGCGGTGGTAGTACCACGCCTTGGCGGTCCGGTCGTAGGTCCAGGTCTCGTGCTGCTCGCCCGGGAAGACCATGCCCTGGTGGCGGTCGTCCGGCTCGTGGTCGGCCCAGACGTACCAGTCCCGGTACGGCGAGTCGGGCGAGGACCGGGCGGACTGGAACCACGGGTGCTGGTCGGAGGTGTGGTTGACGACCAGGTCGATGATCACCCGGATGCCCCTGTTGCTCGCCTGGTGCAGCAGTTCGGCGAAGTCGCCGAGCGTGCCCAGCCGCGGGTCCACGTTGTAGAAGTCGGTGGCGTCGTACCCGTCGTCCTTGTTCGGCGAGGGGTTGATCGGGTTGAGCCACAGGCAGGTCACGCCGAGCCGGGCCAGGTAGTCGAGCCGGCCGATCAGCCCTTGGAAGTCACCCACCCCGTCGCCGTCGGAGTCCGCGTACGTGTCGACGTCGAGGCAGTAGACGACCGCCTCCTGATACCACCTGTCACCCATGCGGCTACTACTTCTCCGATCGCGCGCGGCGGCAAACCCGGTACGGTGCCGGGATGCAGGAGGCGTACGAGTGGTCGGCAGGCACCTGGCTGAACCCGCCCGAGCGGGCCGAGCCGGTAGACGGCGGCGGCCTGCTGGTGCAGCCGCGCGGCGGCAGCGACTTCTGGCGGCGCACCAGCTACGGATTCGTGCACGACGACGGATCGGCGCTGCTCGCGCCGTTTCCGGTGGGCGGCGCCGTGGAGGTGTCGTTCCGGCTCGACTACTCGGTCCAGTTCGACCAGGCCGGCGTGCTGGTGCGGGTGGACGAGCGGCGGTGGATCAAGGCCGGGGTCGAGGTGAGCGACGGTTCGCCGCAGGTGGGCGCCGTGGTCACCGACGAGTTCTCCGACTGGTCGGTGGCGCCGGTGCCGGACTGGTCGGGCCGGGAGGTGACGGTCCGGGTGAGCCGGGCCGGCGACGCGCTGACCGTGCGCGCCCGGTGCGAGGACGAGCCGTGGCGGCTGGTCCGCGTCGCACCGCTCGATCCGGCGGCGACGGCTTCGGCCGGGCCGTACTGCTGCTCGCCCAGCCGGGGCGGCCTGCTGGTCCGCTTCACCGGCTGGCGGCGGGGTCCGGCGGACGCCGCGCTGCACCCGGAGGGCTGAGTCACAGGTGTGACGGCCGCCGGTCCGGGTAACACCTTCGGATCTCCGGCTCTCGCGTGGAAGGACCGCCATGGCCCTGGCCCAGGACGTCGACCCGAACCAGTTCACCGGGCTGACCGGGTGGGTGGCGAGTGTGATCGACTCGCTCGGCGCGGTCGGCGTGGCGCTGCTGGTGGCGCTGGAGAGCATCATCCCGCCGATCCCGAGCGAGATCGTGCTGGCGATGGCCGGCTACCTGGCCGCCGAGGGCCGGTTCAACCTCGTGCTGATCGTGGTCGCCGCGACCGCCGGCTCGCTGCTCGGCGCGCTGGTGCTCTACTGGCTCGGCGCGGCGCTGGGCGAGGAGCGGCTCAAGCGCTGGCTGGACCACATCCCGCTGGTCGACCTGGAGGATCTGGAGAAGGCCGACCGCTGGTTCGAGCGGCACGGCCGGTGGGCGGTGCTGATCGGCCGGGTGGTGCCGGTGGTCCGCAGCCTGGTCTCGATCCCGGCCGGCGCCAACCGGATGCCGCTGGGCGAGTTCATCCTGCTCACCACGCTGGGCAGCGGGGTCTGGAACGCCCTGATCGTCGGCGCCGGCTACGTCCTCGGCTCGCGGTGGGAGGACGTCGACAGGTACAGCCAGTGGTTCAACTACGCGATCTTCGCCGTCTTCGGTTTCATGATCGTGAGCTGGGCGGTGAAGAAGGTGCGCCGGCGGCGCGCCCGGCAGTCGGTGACCGCCGGGCGCTGACCGTCACCGCGGGCTCAGAAGCCGGCGGTGATACCGGTGAACTCCCAGGTGTTCTGCGCGATGCCGGAGCAGTTGGCGACCACGCCGCCGCCCGGGCAGGGCCGGTCCCGGTTGACCGACCAGAACGTGAACCGGGCCAGGCCGCGCGCCTTGGCCCAGTCGCGGATCTGCGTCCAGGTGGCGGGCGAGGTCAGCTCCTGCTGGTCGGAGAGGCCGTTCATCCCGGACAGGCCCATGTGGGCGTACGCGGTGGCGTCGGACCAGCCGAACGCGTTGCGCAGCGCGGTCTTGAGGCCCTCGGCCGCGTTCACGGTGTTCTGGTACATGTTCGCGCCGCCGCCGAAGTCGAACGGCATGATCGTGAACACGTCGATCCCGGCGCCCTTGGCCGCGGCCTGGTTGATCAGCCGGGTGCCGTAGTACGACGGGCCGGTGGTCGAGGTGCCGAACGTGATGATCGTCTTGATGCCCGGGTTGTTCTGCTTGACGATCTTCAGGGCGTCCAGGATGCGGTCCTGCACCACCTCGTTCTCGAACTCGTCGCTGTTCTCGATGTCGATGTCGATCGCCTTCAGCCCGTACGCGTTGATGACCTGCTGGTACGCGCCGGCCAGGGCGGCGGCGGTCGAGCAGTTCGGGCCGAGCTTGTTGCCGCTCCAGCCGCCGAAGGACGGGATGACGTCGCCGCCGGCCGCCTTGATCGCGGCGATGGTGGCGGCGTGCGTGCCGCCGGTCAGCGGGCCGTTGCCGTCCCAGGCCGGGGTGCAGCCGCCGCCGGAGAGCACGAACGCGATGGTGAACCACTTGATCCCGGTCGCGCCCATCACCGTGGCGGGCGCGGGCGGGTCGCCCCAGCCCGGGTAGAGGTAGGGCGCGGCCGCCATCGCGCCACCGCCGCCACCGGTGCAGCCGCTGGTGGTGGCCGCGACCGCCGCCGACTTCGCCGACTCGCCGGCGCCGTTGTACGCGGTCACCGTGTAGTTGTGCCCGCTGCACGCGGCCAGCCCGGAGACGGTGGCCGACGTGCCGGTGACTGTGGCCTTGACGGTCGTGCCCTCGTACACCCGGTAGCCGGTGACGGTGCCGGAGACCGCGTTCCAGGCGAGCGAGACCGCCGACGCGGTGGTGCCGGTGACCCGCAGCCCGCCCGGCGTGGCCGGTGCGCCCGGGTTGCCGGGGTTGCCGCCGCCGGTGCAGGAGGCGCCGTTGACTGTGCAGTTCACCGGGTCGCCGGTGCCGCTGACGACGAAGCCGAAGCTGGCGCTGGCGCCCGGGGCGAGCGCGCCGTTCCAGGACTGGTTGACAGCGGTGACGTGCTGGCCGGAGGTGGTCAGCCGGGCGTCCCAGAAGGAGCCGAGCGTGCTGCCGGACGGCAGGTCGAACTGGACGTTCCACGAGGAGATCGCGGCGGAGCTGTCGTTGGTGACGGTGAACCGTGCCTCGTACCCGCTGCTCCAGCTGGAGGTGCGGACGAAGGCGGCGGTGGCAGCGGAGGCGGGCGGCGCGGCGAGCAGGGCACCGGCGACCACGGCGGTGGTCAGCGCGGCGGCGAGCGTCGCCAGGCGGGGGCGGAGTCTCACGGCGTCCTCCAGGGGACGGGCGGGGGTGGAGAGGAATTCACAACCGTCGACGTGCGCCTATTATTAGGAGTGTTAACTGTTTCTGTCCAGCACCGGTTCGACGCGGCCCGGACCGGGGGTCCGGGCCGCGCCCCGGCCGCGCCTCAGCGGCGGAAGGTGAACCAGTTGACGTTGACGAAGTCGGACGGCTGGCCGCTGCTGAACGTCAGGTAGACGGTGTGCCGCCCGGTCACCGCGCCGACGTTGCCCGGCACCGAGCGCCAGGTCTGCCAGCCGCCGGTGTTGCCGACCGCGAAACTGCCGATCGGCGGCGCGGTCGGGCTGTCCACCCGGACCTCCACCAGCCCGCTCACCCCGGACGCCGCGCCGGAGGCGACCCGGGCCACGAAGTCGCGCGGCGGCGTCGAGCCGAAGTCGACGTTGTCGTAGCGGGCCCAGTCACCGTTGGCGAGCCAGCCGATGTCCTGGCCACCCTCGGCGCACGTCTCCACCTGCACGCCGTTCTGCGCGTTGAACGACTCGGCCTGGATCGTCGCGTACGCGTCCCGCACCCCGCCCGGCGGCGGCGTGGTCGGCGTGGGCGACGGGTTGCTCCCGCCACCGCGGGTGTAGACGGCCACGTAGTCGACGAGCATTGACCGGCCGGGCACGGTCGAGGCGGTGGGCGTCGCCGAGCCGGCCACGCCGTCCGGGAATCCGCCGCCCATCGCCACGTTGAGCAGCAGGAAGTAGCCGGCGTGGTTGGTCATCTGACTCCAGTACGGCTCACCGACCTGGTTCTGCCCGACGGTGTGGAAGAGCTGGCCGTCGACGTACCAGCGCAGCTGCTGCGGGCTCACCGAGGCGTCCCACTCGAACCGGTAGGTGTGGAACGCCGACTGGCAGGTGCTGCCCGGGCAGGCCCGGGACGCGCCGATGCCGTTGAACTCCCCGCACGGGCCGCCCGGCGCGACGCCGCAGTGCAGCACGCCCCAGACCGAGTTGATCCCGTTGACGTTCTCCATCACGTCGAACTCGCCGATGCCCGGCCAGTTCTGGTAGTTGCCCCGGTACGGCGAGCCGAGCGCCCAGAACGCCGGCCAGTACCCGGACGCCGCCGCGCCTGTCACGTTCGGCATCTGGATCCGGCCCTCCAGGGCCAGCACGCCGCCCGACGGCGCCTTGAAGTTGGAACGCACCGTCTCGATCCGGGCCGAGGTCCAGCGTCCGGCCGAGTCCCGCAGCGGCGTGATGCGCAGGTTGCCCGAGCCGTCGTGGGCCAGGTTGGCGGTGCTGGACGTGTAGGTCTGGATCTCGCCGGTGCCCCAGTTGGCCGGGCCGCCCGGGTAGCCGGTGCCGGTGTCGATGATCCAGTTGGCGGACGAGGGCAGCGTGCCGGAAGGGCCGGTGAAGTCGTCGCTCCACACCAGGTTCCAGCCGGACGGCGTCGGGGGCACCGCCGCCTGGGCGGTCATCGAGACGCCCGCGAGGGCTGTGGTGAGCGCGAGGACGCCGGCGGCCAGGGCGAGCCGGCGGCGTGATCGGGGCACGGTGGCGGAGGCGGCCGGGGCCGCCGGGATCGGGTTCATTCGGGGTGCCTCTCTGCGGGGACGGGTCCGGGAGAGCGCTCTCTGAGGCGATTTCTACGCGCCCGCCCCCACACTTGTCAACGCTTGTCGATGGCCGCCGCCGGCTGCGGCCGGCGCAGCACCACCTGCTCCAGCGCCGTCCACGCCGTGGTGGTGACCAGATAGAGCACCGCCGCCAGCGGCACCACGAGCGCGACGAGCACAGTGGCGTACGGCAGCAGCGGCAGCAGCCGCCCGAGCACCGCCGCGCCCGGACCCTCGGTCGGCGTCCCGGCCACCGTGCCGGTGGCGGCCGCCGCCCGGCGCATCCGCCGCGACGACCACCAGGCCAGCGCGAGCAGCGCGGCCAGCAGCACCCCGAACACCAGCGGGACCGGGCCGGCCAGCCCGTCGCCGAGGTGCCAGCCCAGAGGTACGCCGGCGAGCCGCTCCCCCAGCAGCTCCGGCGCGCCGTCGCCGGTGGCGAACAGGCGGTACATGACCAGGAAGAACGGCGCCTGCAACAGGGCCGGCAGGCAGCCCGCGACCGGGCTGGCCCCGGCGTTGCGGTAGAGCGCGAACACCTCGCTCTGGAGGCGCGCCGGATCGTCGGCGTACCGGCGCTGGAGTTCCCGTACCTCGGGGGCGAGCGCGGTGCGACGCCGCTCCCCGCGGACCTGGGCCACCGTCAGCGGCGAGATCAGCAGCCGGACGCCGACCGTGAACAGGACGATGGCGGCGGCCGTCGCGGCGCCGCCGGTGAGCGGGGCGAGCACGTCGGCGAGCCAGGTGACGACTGCGGCCGCGGCCGAGGCCGCGGAGTGCAACGGTGCGAAGGCGAGCATGGGTGGACCCCTCGACGGCGATTCCGGGTGTCCCGGGCGGCGACGTGCCGCGCGGCGGGACGGATGACGACGGAATCGGCCGCGAAGCCTGGAACGGAGGCCCGCCGACGCGGGCCGGGAGGTGGCTACGCGGCCGAGGGGTGCAGGCCGGGTGCGCGGGGGCGCGGACGCCCCGGCGCGTCCGGGTCGACCTGCCGGGGCACCCCGCGACGGCGGGCGCGGGCACGCAGAGCGGCGGCGAACCGGGTGCCGGGCGGCGTGGGCAGGGCGCGGACCCGCAGCGCGAGCAGGGTGGCGAGCAGCAGCGCGGCGACGACCGCCGCACCGGCGAGCAGCCCGGCCGGCCGGTCGGCGAACAGGGCGAGGGCGTAGGCCCACGCTCCCGTCAGCACCGCCAGCATCCCCGCCACGCGACCACCCTAGCCCGCGTTGTCACGCCCGGCGGGCCCATGCGCGAACGCGCCCGGCCGACCCGATCGGGCGAACCGGTGCCGACACGCCCGTCGGCACGTTTCCCGAAACGGACACGGTGGGTAACAGGATCTCGACCACGCGGCACGGTGCCGTGAGCGGTCCGGAGAGACGGTGGTGACGATGAGTGGCTCAGTGGCGGAGCGGGAGCGGAGCGCCGCACCGGGCGGAACCGACCTGCTGACAGTCGGCGTCGAGGAGGAGTTCCTGCTCGCCGACCCGCACACCGGGACCGCCGTACCCGCCGTCGACCTCGTGATGGAGCAGGTACCGGCCGAGCTGCGCGGTCAGGTGGAACGCGAGTTCCAGACCAGCCAGATCGAGATCGGCAGCCCGCCCGGGCTGGAGCTGTCCTCGATCCGGCACTCGCTGTCGATGCTGCGCGCCGAGCTGGCCGACGCGGCCGAGCGGGCGGGCGTACGGCTGCTCGCGATCGGCACCGGGCCGGTCGACGGGCCGGTGCCGCCGGTGGTGGACAAGCCGCGCTTCGACCGGATGATCGAGCGGTTCCGGCTGCTGGTGCCCGGCCCCGGCAACAACGGCATGCACATCCACGTCGGCATCCCCGACCCGGACACCGGCGTGCAGGTGCTCAACCACGTCCGGCCGTGGCTGCCGATCCTGCAGGCGGTCACCGCGAACTCCCCGTTCTCCCGGGGCGAGGACACCGGGTACGCGAGCTGGCGCTCGGTGGAGTGGGAACGCTGGCCGTCGGTCGCGCCCACCCCGTTCCTGGAGTCGCACGAGCACTACGAGCGGCTGATCCGGCAGCTCATCGCCAGCGGCGTGATGCTGGACGAGGGAATGCTCTACTGGTACGCCCGGCTCTCCGCCAAGTACCCCACGGTGGAGATCCGCATCGGCGACGTCTGCCCGTCCGTGGACGACGCGGTGCTGGTGGCGGCGCTGGTCCGCGCGCTCGTCGCCACCGCGCTCACCGACATCGCCGCCGGTCGCCCGGCCGTCAACACCGACCACCACCTGCTGGTGGCGGCGCACTGGCGCGCGGCGCACGACGGGCTGGAGGGCGAGGGCGTCGACCTCACCGACGGTGAGCTGCGCCCGGCCTGGGAGCTGCTGGACCGGCTGGTGGACCGGCTGCGCCCGGAACTGGAGCGGCACGGCGACCTGGACCGGGTGACCGATCTGCTCGGCGGGCTGCGCCGGCACGGCAGCGGCGCGGCGCGGCAGCGGGCGGTGTTCGCGCGTACCGGCAACCTCGTCGACGTGGTCGCGGACGTGGCGCGGCAGACCCGTGGCTGAGCGGCCACGCGGCCGTGGCCCGGCGTGACATGATGGGCGACGTGGCCGAGCGCATGATCGTCATCGGCGGCGACGCCGCCGGCATGTCGGCGGCGTCGCAGGCGCGGCGCCGCCGCCGCGACCGGACCGACCTGGAGATCGTCGCGTTCGAGCGGGGGCACTTCACCTCCTACTCGGCCTGCGGCATCCCCTACTGGGTGAGTGGCCTGGTGGAGGACCGGGACGAGTTGATCAGCCGCGATCCGCAGACCTTCCGCGACGAGTTCGGCATCGAGGTCCGTACCCGGCACGAGGTCACCGCCATCGACCTGGACCGCCGCGAGGTGACCGCGCGGGACCTGGACGGCGGCGGCGAGGTCCGCGCCGGTTTCGACACCCTGGTGTACGCCACCGGCGCGTCCCCGGTGCAGCCGGAGTGGGCGCGCGACGACGTGTCGGGCGTGTTCGGCGTGCAGACGCTGGACGACGGCGCGGCGCTGATCGGCTGGCTGGAACGCGAGCCCCGGCCCCGGCACGCGGTGGTGGTCGGCGGCGGCTACGTCGGCGTCGAGATGGCCGAGGCGCTGGTGCAGCGCGGGCTCTCCGTCCAGCTGGTGGAGCAGGCCGACCAGCCCATGTCGACAGTGGACCCGGACATGGGCGAGCTGGTGGCCGACGCGATGCGCGGCACCGGCATCGCCGTCCGCACCGGCCTCACCGTCACCGGGTTGGAGGAGCGGGACGGCCGGATCTCCGCGGTGGTCACCGACGAGGGGCCGATCCCGGCCGACGTCGTGGTGCTGGGCCTCGGGGTACGCCCCAACACCGGGCTCGCCGAGGCCGCCGGCCTGCCGATCGGTCCCTCCGGCGCGGTCCGGACCGACCGCCGGATGCGGGTGCCGGGCGTGCCCGGCGTCTGGGCGGCGGGCGACTGCGTGGAGTCGCTGCACCGGGTCAGCGGCATGCCGGTGCACATCCCGCTCGGCACGCACGCCAACAAGCAGGGCCGGGTGGCGGGCATCAACATCGGCGGCGGGTACGCCACCTTTCCCGGCGTCATCGGCACCGCCGTCACCAAGGTCTGCGAGCTGGAGGTGGGCCGCACCGGGCTGCGCGAGCGGGACGCGCGGGAGGCCGGCTTCGAGTTCGTCACAGTGCTGGCCCAGTCGACGAACCGGGCCGGCTACTACCCGGGCTCCCGGCCGATGACGGTCAAGCTGATCGCCGAGCGGCCCAGCGGGCGGCTGCTCGGGGCGCAGATCGTCGGCTGGTCCGAGGCGGCCAAGCGGATCGACGCGCTGGCCGTGGCGCTGTGGAACGGCATGACAGTGGACGAGATGACAGCGCTCGACCTGGGCTACGCGCCGCCGTACGCCCCGGTCTGGGATCCGGTGCTCATCGCCGCCCGCAAGGCCGTCGACGCGCTCGCCGCGGGCGGCAGATGAGAAGTGTCGGTGGCCGGCGTTAGCGTGTGCGCGCTGTCGCGTTGCCGGTCCGGCACTTCCCCTCGGAGGTAACCCCCCATGTCGCAGGAGACGACCTACCTCGAACTGTCCGAAGTGGACGGTGGAGCACACAAGTTCTACGAGGTGGTGGTCGACGACACCGCGATGACAGTGCGCTACGGGCGGATCGGCGACCAGGGCCAGGTGAAGACGAGCACCTACCCGGACAACACCCGCGCCCGCGCCGCCGCCGCGAAGAAGATCGGCGAGAAGGTCCGCAAGGGGTACGCCCCGGCCGTGCCCGGCGTACGCCAGAAGCGGACCGTGTCGCGCCGGCAGATCGTCAGCACCCGCTCGACCGCCCGCACCGCCCCGGTCCTCTGGCGGTACGCCTCGGGCGCGCCCGCCTTCGGCATCTTCGTCGACGACCGGCACTGCATGGTCGGCAACGAGCACGGCGTGATCACCACGCTCGACCACGACGCCCGGCTGGTCAACCAGGTCCGGCTCCCCGACGGGGTGAAGTGCATCGTCGCCGACGACGCCTGGGTCTACGCCGGCTGCGACGACGGCAACGTCTACGACCTGTCCGGCAAGGTGCCCCGCGCGGCGTACGCGATCGCACCGGAGATCGACATCTACTGGCTGGACATCCACGACGGCGTGCTGGGCGTGTCCGACCGCGACGGCGGCATCTCGGCGATCGACCACGAGGACGAGTTCCTCTGGCGCCGGCCGGGGCGGGGCCGGTCGGCGTGGATGGTGCGCTGCGACGCCGACGCGCTCTACCACGGCCACTCGCAGGGGGTCACCGGCTACGACTGGCGTACCGGCCGCGAGCTGTGGCACACCGGCACCGGGGCGGTCCTGTTCGGCTGGCAGGAGCGGGACGCCGTCTTCGCCGGCACCGGCACCCGCGAGGTGGTGCGCCTGCGCAAGGACGGCCGGGCCGAGCAGGTCTACCGCTGCGACGCCGCGGTCTTCTCCTGCGCCACCGCCGAGGGCGGCCGGTACGTGTTCGCGGGCGACAGCGCCTCCTCGATCTACTGCTTCGACCAGGCCGGCAACCGGCTGTGGAAGCTCGGCACCGGCTGCGGCTCGGCGTACTCGATGCAGTACCACGACAACCGGCTCTACGTGGTCACCACGAGCGGCTACCTGGCCTGCATCGACGCGAGCGAGGCGGCGATCCGGGCGGCCGAGGCGGGCAGCGTGCCCGACGTGGTCGACGTCAAGGCACCGGCCCGGATGCCCGAGACGGCCGCCTGGACGTCGGTCGAGGTGACCACCGACGACCGCGACGGCGTGCTGGTGCAGTGTGTCGAGCAGGGCGGCCGACTGCGCGTCCACGTCCTCGCCGACGGCTACCGGCGGGACTGGTCGGTGCAGTTCCCCAAGGGCATCCGCGAGCCGGGCGCGCGTTACCTGGTCACCGAGGTGCGCGAGTCCGGCCGGGGCGGCTTCTACCGGGCGTACGGGGACATCCGCCGGCTGGGCTGACCGCAGACCGGCGAGACCCGGCCCGGGACAACGGATCGTCGCCGCACCGGTCAGGATGTCCGGATGCGGTGCGACATTCCCGAAGGGCTGCGCTGGGTCGAGCGGACCGAGGCCGGCCGGGCGTGGCTCGCGGAGCTGCCCGGCCGGCTGGCCCACTGCGTCGCGCGGTGGGAGCTGACGGTCGGCCCGCCGTTCGCGTACGCGTTCGCCTCGCTGGCGTTGCCCGCGACGCTGCCGGACGGCACCCGGGCGGTCCTGAAGCTCCAGTACCCGGACGACGACAGCGTCCACGAGGCCACCGCGCTGGCGCACTGGGACGGGCGCGGCGCGATCCGGCTGCTCGGGCACGACGCCGATCGGCGCGCGCTGCTCGTCGAGCGGTGCGACCCCGGCACGCCGCTGCACTCCCTGACGGCCGACGCGGCGCTCGACGTCGCGATCGGCCTGCTGCCGGGGCTCGCGGTCCCGGCCGGTGCGCCGTTCACGCCGCTGGCCGAGGAGGCGGCCGGCTGGGCGGAGCGGATGCCTGGCAACTGGCGGCGGGCCGGCCGCCCGTACGAGCGGCGCCTGCTCGACGCCGCGCTCGGGCTGCTCGCCGACCTGGCACCGGGCCAGGGCGAGCAGGTGCTGGTCAACCAGGACCTGCACGCCGGCAACGTCCTGGCGGCCGGACGCGAGCCGTGGCTGGTGATCGACCCGAAGCCGCTCGTCGGCGAGCGGGAGTTCGCTGTGGTGCCGCTCGTGCGCGGCGCGGAGCTGGGTCACTCCCCGGCGGCGGTCCGGCACCGGCTCGACCGGCTCAGCGCCGAGCTGGGCCTGGACCGGGAGCGGGTACGCGGCTGGGCGATCGGGCAGACGGTGGCCTGGAGCATCGGCGGCGACCAGGTCTTTCCCGGCAACGTCGAGGCGGCCCGCTGGCTGCTCGACGAGATGTGACTCAGCCCGCCTGGCAGGTGGGGCACCAGTAGAGGTTGCGCCCAGCGAGCGCGCCCCGGCTGACCGCCGTGCCGCAGATGTGGCAGGGCGCGCCGGGGCGGCGGTAGACGTACACCTCGCCGCCGTGCCGGTCCACGCGCGGCGCGCGGCCGGTCACCTCCGGCAGGTCGGCGTCGCGCACCGTGTCGATCCGGCCCCGCTCGACCGCGCGGGTCATCAGCGCGACCAGGTCCGCCCAGAGTTCGGCCCAGCCGCCCGGCGTCAGCTCCCGCCCCGGCAGCAGCGGCGGCAGGCAGGCCCGGAACAGCGCCTCGGTCACGAAGATCAGGCCGGTGCCGGCCACCACCGACTGGTCGAGCAGCAGCGCGGCCAGCGGGGTGGGGCTGCGGCGGATCCGCGCGTACGCCCGGTCCGGGTCGGCGTCCGCGCGCAGCGGATCGGGCCCGAGCCGGTCGCGCAGCGCCGCCACCTCGGGCGGGGTCAGCAGCTCGCAGGCGGTCGGGCCGCGCAGTTCCAGCCAGTGCCGGTCGCTGTGCAGCCGCAGCCGCACCTGCCCGACCGGGGCCGGCGGCTCCCCCGGCCCGTCCGCGAACTTCCCGTACAGGCCGAGGTGTACGTGCAGCGTCAGCTCGCCCGCGTAGTGGTGCAGCAGGTGCTTGCCGTACGCCTCGGTGCCGTCCAGGACGGTGCCGCTCAGGCGGGCCGCGCCCTCGGCGAAGCGGCCCTGCGGGCTGTCGGCGTGCACCTTGTCGCCCGCGAACAGCTCGGCATGCCGGGCGGCGAGGCGGTGGATGGAGTGTCCCTCTGGCACGACCGCCAAGCGTAGTCAGCGGACGGCACCGTCGGCGACTTCGGGCGCTGGGACGACATTGAATCGATGTCCGTCGACTGAAAGACTGGCGGCGGTAGCGCTCGGGAGCCAGTGCGAGCAGCTCGATCTCGCCGGAGGGACAAGCGCGGGGTGATGCGCCACCCCGCTGCCGGGCAGTCGCCTCCGGCGCTCCGCCGTGCCGCCACGGCGGCGACATCGCGGTCCACCACTCCGGCGCCGACCGCCCCCGGCGCCCCCAGCTCGGGAGAGACAGATGCTCCGTACGCTCGGCGCGGCACTGGCCGCCGCCCTCGCCCTCACCGGCCTGGCCGCCTCGGCCGGCGCCGACCGGTCCCCCGCCACCACGACGATGACGCTCGCCACCACGGCGATGCCCACCCCGACGCCCACGTTCGCGTGCCCGCCGGCGCTGCCGGTCACCGGCCAGGTGACGGGGGCCACCACCACCAGCGTCACCATCACCTACTGGATGGTGCTCAGCCCGCCCTGCGGCTACGACCCGCCGCTCCTCATCAGCCTCTTCGCCAGCCGCGAGGACGCCACCGGGTGGCGCGATCCGGTGGCCGAGGCGGTCACCGGGCCGGAACGGTCCGGGACGGTGACCATCGGCGGCCTGGCCCCTGGTACCGAGTACTGGTTCCGGTTCGGCGACACCAAGGGCACGCGGGATCCGTACGTGATCGGCGGACCGGCGCGCACGCTGTCGCTCTGCTCCGCGACGGCCACGATCGACAGCAGGTGGGGCGGCGGCTTCGTCGCCACGGTGACGGTGCGCAACGGCGGCACCGAGCCGGTACCGGGCTGGCTCGTCTCGTGGCGCTGGTCCGGTGACGAGCGCGTCCAGTCGGTCTGGGGCGGGGTGGCCGAGGGCGCCGGCCAGGACGTCGCGGTCCGCAACGCCTCCTGGAACGGGACGCTGGCGCCGGGCGCTTCGGCGACGTTCGGCCTGCTCGTGGCGAGCAGCGCGACGCCCGCCGCGATCACGCCGGTCTGCGGGCGGTGACCGGCATGCGGTGGACGGCACGGCACGGCGGCACCGGCCGCCTCCTCGCGGCAGGGCTGGCGCTCGCCGTGGCCCTCGCGGCGACGGTGCTGGGGCCGCCGGCGGGTGCGCTTGCGGCGCCGGTGACGGTCACCAACGGCACCCAGTTCACCGACACCACCGGCGCGGTGGTGCACGCCCACGGCGGCGGCGTGCTCAAGGTCGGCGACTACTACTACTGGTTCGGCGAGAACCGCAACCCGGACAACACGTTCCGGGCGGTCTCCGTCTACCGCTCGACGGATCTGCGCACCTGGGAGTTCCGCAACAACGTGCTCACCCAGTCGTCGGCCGCCGAACTGCGGGTCGCCAACATCGAGCGTCCGAAGGTCGTCTACAACGCCGGCACCGGCCGGTTCGTGATGTGGATGCACAAGGAGAACGGGTCGGACTACAACGAGGCGCGGGCCGCCGTCGCCTCGTCGGCCACTGTGGACGGCAACTACACCTACCACGGCAGCTTCCGCCCGCTCGGGCAGCACATGTCCCGCGACATCACGCTCTACGACGACAACGGCACCGCGTACATGATCTCGGCCGCCGACGACAACTACGACCTGCACATCTACCGGCTCACCTCGGACTACCTGAACGTCGCCGCTCTGGTGGGCAACTTCTGGGACGGCGCGCACCGGGAGGCGCCGGCGATGTTCAAGCGGGGCAGCACCTACTTCCTGCTGACCTCGGGGGCGACGGGCTGGAGCCCGAACCAGGCCCGGTACGCCACCGCGCCGAGCATCTCGGGACCGTGGAGCGGCTGGACCGACGTGGGCAACGGCACCACGTTCAACTCCCAGCCGGCCTTCGTGCTGCCGATCCAGGGCACGTCCGGCACCGGCTACCTCTATCTGGGTGACCGGTGGGCGGGTGCCTGGGGCGGCCCGGCCAACGACTCCCAGTACGTGTGGCTGCCGATCAGCTTCCCGACCGCCACCAGCATGAGCCTGACCTGGTATCCGTCCGTCACAGTCGACACGGCGGCGGGCACCGTCACCGGCAACTCGCCCACGTACCACCGCGTCACGGCCCGGCACAGCGGCCGGGTGCTCGACGTGATCAACGGTTCCACCGCCAACAACGCCGAGGTCAAGCAGTGGAGCTGGAACGGCGGCGGCAACCAGCGGTGGGAGTTCCAGGACGCCGGCGGCGGCTGGTTCCGCCTCGTCAACGCCGCGAGCGGCAAGTGCCTCGACGTCGCGAACGCGTCCACCGCCGACGGCGCCAACATCATCCAGTACACCTGCGGCAGCGGCGCCAATCAGCAGTGGCAGTGGGCCGCGCTGGGCGGCTGGTTCCAGCTGCGGGCCCGGCACAGCGGGAAGTGCCTGGACGTGGTGAACGCCGGCACCGGCGACGGCGCGGACGTCCAGCAGTACACCTGCGGTGCGGGCACCAACCAGCAGTGGTCACGCACCGTGTCCTGACCGGCGACGATCTCCGCACGCTCCGATGCCGGTCGTCGGAGCGTGCGGAGCGGGCCGCGGGTGTCGATTTCGGCACACCTGGGTACTTCCTGCGTGTCATGCGCGGCCTCCGCGCCTGGATCAGGAGGTGCCATCGTGAAGATCCTGTCCCGCCGGAACTCCCCGGCGACCGATACCAACGGCGACGGCGTGGTCGACGAGCGCGACCGGACCGCCGAGCAGCCGGCCGACCGGCCGGTGGTCACCGACCGCGACGAGGAGCGGACCACGTACCGCAGCGCCGCCACGGCGACCGACGACGAGCGCGCCCGGGACGCGGCGGCCGACCGGGAGGCGCGCGACCCCGGCGCGGCGACGGCGACCGACGGCCGGACGGCGGCCACGACGACCGGTGGCCGGAACGCGACGGCCGTGGACGAGCCGGACGCGGAGGCGCGGCGAAGGGCTGCGGACCGGGGCGCGGCGGCGCGCGCGGTCACCGGCCGGCGGGCCGACGCCGACACGCGGACCGCTCCGGTGACCGACGCGCGGACCGTCGGCGCGACGCCCGCCGCCGAGCGCACCGTCGACCTGGACCGCGACGGCCGCCCGGACCGCACCGACCTCGACCGCGACGGCCGCACCGACCTGGACCGGGACGGCCGGCCCGACGGTACGGACGCCGACCGCGACGGCCGGGTGGACCGGCCGGAGCCCTACACCACCAAGCGTCCCCGGGCCAGCCTGCTCGCCACGCTCGGCCTGATCGTCTCGGTGGTCGGGGCGTTGTTCGTGCTCTCCGGCACGCTCGCCGGGTACGGCATCGGCGTCGGCGCGGCCGGTGCCGTGCTGGCCGTGCTGGGCCTGATCGCCACCCGCCGCCGGCACGTGGCGGGCAAGACCGACGCGCTCATCGGCATCGCGGTCGGCCTGGCCGCCGTGGTGCTCGGCATCGTGGCGATGACCGGCCAGTTCGACTGGCCCACCACCGACGGCGACTGGGTGGGCCGGTTCCGCGAGTGGCTTGACTCACAGTTTGGCAACTGGTTCTGACGGGCACTGTCCCGATCGCCGACGCGGGGCGTCGGCAGCCTGATCAGCTCCGGTGGTTCACCGGCCGGGCAACACCTCTTTCGGGGGCGGCGGTTCGCCGCCCCCGAAGTGTGTCCGGCGTCGACGCAATGATCGCTCACCGCTGACCGATTCAACGCAACGATTCGCTGCTCAACGCAACTTCTCGCGGTGGATGTCGTCTACCCGGGCCGCATAACGTTGGACCACGGCGCCAGCCCGTGGGCCGACCGTGGCCGGGCGCGCCCGACACTGGGAGCACGACATGACGATGGACGCCATCCGCCAGCGCTTTCTGATGTGCCGGCCGACGTACTTCGCCGTCGACTACGCGATCAACCCGTGGATGGACCCCACCGCCCCGGTCGACGCCGACCTGGCGGTCCGGCAGTGGGAGCAGCTTCGGCGCACGTACCTCGACCTGGGCCACGAGGTCGACCTGATCGAGCCGGTCGCCGGCCTGCCGGACATGGTCTTCGCCGCGAACGGCGGCACCGTGATCGACGGCAAGGCCATGGCGGTGCAGTTCCGCGACCCGCAGCGCGCCGACGAGGCGCCCGCGTACCGGGCCTGGTTCGAGGGCGCCGGCTTCGAGATGTACGACCCGAAGCACGTCAACGAGGGCGAGGGCGACGTCCTGCTGGCCGGCGACCACCTGCTCGCCGGCACCGGGTTCCGCACCGCGCACGCGTCGCACGCGCAGCTCCAGGAGGTCTTCGGCTACCCGGTGATCACCATGCAGCTCGTGGACCCCCGCTTCTACCACCTGGACACCGCGCTGACGGTGCTCGACGAGCGCACCGTGGCGTACCTGCCGGAGGCGTTCTCCCCCGGCAGCCGGGCGGTGCTGCGCCGGCTGTTCCCGGACGCGATCCACGCCACCATGGCCGACGCCGAGGTGCTGGGCCTGAACGCGGTGAGCGACGGGCGGCACGTGGTGCTGCCCGCGCAGGCCACCGACCTGGCCGCGAAGCTGCGCGACCGGGGCTACGAGACCATCGGGATCGACCTGTCCGAGCTGCGCAAGGCCGGCGGCGGACCGAAGTGCTGCACGTTGCGACTCCGTCAGGGAAAGGCGAGCAAGTGATCATCGACGACATGCTGCGGACTCCGTCCGCGGTCCGGGACGCGGAGCGTCACACGGCGCACAACTACCACCCGCTGCCCGTGGTGATCTCGTCGGCGGAGGGCGCCTGGCTGACCGACGTGGACGGCCGCCGCTACCTGGACTGCCTGGCGGGATACTCGGCGCTGAACTTCGGCCACCGGCACCCGAAGCTGATCGAGGCCGCGCACGCGCAGCTCGACCGGCTCACGCTGACCAGCCGCGCGTTCATCCACGACCAGTTCGCCGACTTCTGCCGCGAGCTGGCCGCGCTGTGCGGCAAGGACCTGGTGCTGCCGATGAACACCGGCGCCGAGGCGGTCGAGACCGGCATCAAGGTCGCCCGCAAGTGGGGCTACCAGGTCAAGGGCGTCACGCCGGGCCAGGCCAACATCGTGGTGGCGGAGGGCAACTTCCACGGCCGTACGACCACGATCGTCAGCTTCTCCACCGACGAGGACGCGCGCGCCGACTTCGGGCCGTACACCCCGGGTTTCACAGTGGTCCCCTACGGCGACCTGGACGCGCTCACCGCGGCGATCGACGAGAACACGGTGGCCGTGCTGCTGGAGCCGATCCAGGGTGAGCAGGGCGTCGTGGTGCCGCCGGAGGGCTACCTGCCGGGCGTGCGCCGGGTCTGCACCGAGCGCAACGTGCTGTTCGTCGCCGACGAGATCCAGTCGGGCCTGGGGCGTACCGGCGCGACGTTCGCCTGCGAGCACGAGGGCGTCGAGCCGGACATGTACCTGCTGGGCAAGGCGCTCGGCGGCGGCATCGTGCCGGTGTCGGCGGTGGCCGCGAACCGCGACGTGCTGGGTGTGCTCCAGCCGGGTCAGCACGGCTCGACGTTCGGCGGCAACCCGTTGGCCTGCGCGGTCGCGACCGAGGTGGTCCGGCTGCTCGCCACCGGCGAGTTCCAGCGCCGTTCGGCCGAACTGGGCGAGCGGCTGCACGCCGGGCTGCGCGGCCTGATCGGCAAGGGCCTGGTGGCGGTACGCGGTCGCGGGCTGTGGGCCGGGCTGGACATCGACCCGGCGCTGATGACCGGCCGGCAGGCGTGCGAGCGGCTGATGGAGCGGGGCGTGCTCGCCAAGGACACGCACGGCTCGACCATCCGGCTCGCCCCGCCGCTGGTGATCACCGCCGACGAGATCGACCACGCGGTGGCGCAGCTCGCCGCCGTGCTGGCCGGCTGAGGCCGTACGCGACGAGGCTCACTCCGTACGCGAGAAGGCGCCGGGACCGCGACGGTCCCGGCGCCTTCGCACGTGCGGTCAGGGACGCGGCAGCCGCATCGCCATGGTCGGCGCCTCGGCCATCACCGAGTTCGGGGCGTACTTCGCGTCGCTGCTCATGTCGTCGGCGCGGCCCACCTGCACGCCCGGGTACAGCTCGATCAGGTCCCCCTCGGCGAGCACCCGGGACTGCTGCGGCGCCAGCGCGAGCCGCTCCTGTTCGGCCATCGAGCCACCCGGGCGCACGCCGGAGCCGTTGGTGCTGGTGTCGGTGACCACCACCTCGCCCACCCGCAACTCCAGGCGGATGTGGCTGCGGCTGATCCAGCGCCGGGCCTCGTCGTTGAGCCACTGGCCCAGCGTCACCCCGCCCGGTCCGTCCGGCGCCCGGCCGACCGCCACCGGCTCGGTCTCGGTGAGCGCGAACCGCTTGCGGACCAGCCCGCCGATGCGCACGGCGAGCACAGCGGTACGCGGGCGCGGGCCGGCGTCGGAGAGCCGCGCGCCGTGCCGGGGGCAGGTCGGCGCGCCGGTACGCAACGTGGGCGGCGGCTGCTCGGCCGGCACCCGGTCCACGGCGGCCAGGTCGGCGAACGCTCCGCCGCCGCCGCCGCCGCCGAACAGCGCGCAGCCCGGCTCGGGGCAGCGCCACTTCCGGGAGAGCACCTTGACCCCGGCCGGCGATCGGCTGCCGGTGGCCGGGTCCTGGCCGCCGCCGACGTGCGCGATGAAGACCGGCCCGCCGGCGCCGGGCACCGGGGCGAGCACCCGGCCCGCCTGCCCGATCCACGGGTACCGCCCGACGAGCCCGTCCAGCCGCGCCCGGGTGAGCACCGGAAGGCCGAGCAGGTCGGCCACCTCCAGCATCCGGTCACCGGGCTGGTCGAGCACCTCCACCAGGCCGTCGTCGGCCCACCGGCGCACCACCATCCGCTCGTTGGAGGTCAGGTCGGCGTCGGACAGCAGCGCCCGGTGCACGATCGCGTAGACCGGGACGCTGTCCTCGCCGATCTGCCGGGACAGCGCGTCGATCACCATGCCGAGCCGCAGCAGGCTGGCCGGACGGCCGCCGTCCAGGTTCTGCCAGCGGATGACCTCGGCCAGGTCGACCACGGCCCGGGCCAGCGACGGGTCGGTGCAGACCCGACCCTCGATGGCGTCGAGCACCTTGCTGATCTCGAATCTCATGCCGCAGCTCCGCACGATGTCGTCCCGTGACGCGGCCGGGGCCGGTCGGCCCGCCGCGCCGCGCGCCACCACCGTGGCGCGCCCTCCACCATGCGACGACCCTACCGGCCACCCCCGCCGGCGGCCTCGCGGCGCACTCCGGAAAAGGGGCGCACGCCACCCGGCGGGTGCCGTTACATTGATCGTCCGGCCCCGGTGGGGGCCCTTTTTGCGGAGGAACATCACTGATGACGAAACGACGGCTGGCGACCACGGGGGTCGCGCTCGTCGCGGTGCTCGGCCTCGGTCTGACCGGGTGCGGCGACCGGACCGGAGCGGACGCGCCAGCCGAACGGGCCGCCGCTACGGGCTCCGCGAGCCCCGCGACGACGCCGCGTGACGAACTGACCGCCGCCATCGAGAAGCTCAACGAGCAGACGCTGCGGGTCAAGCTGGACTCGGCCATGCTCAGCGCGCACGGTGTGACCGATCCGCGGGCCCGCACCATGCAGACCACCCTGACGATGGCCGCGTTCGGTGAGGTGCGCATGCTGGTCATCGGCGCCGACACCTGGGTCAAGTTCGACGGCGAGCTGGGCGAGCAGTTCGGCGGTTCCCGGAAGTGGCTGCGTATGGACACCGGCAACGGCGTGATGCCGGTGGACGACCCGGGCGGGGTGAAGAAGCTGCTCGCGGCAGTGGTCGATGTCCGCCGGTCAGGCGACCGCTCGTACGCCGGGACGCTCGACTACACGCGCAGCGGCGCCAACGGGAAGGCGCTCATGGCGGCGGGCGACAAGGCGAAGGCCCTGCCGTTCACCGCGACGGTGGACGAGCAGGGGCACCTCAGCACCTTCACGATGGACATGACGCCCATCGACGCGTCGCTCGGCCAGATGTCGGTCACCTACTCCGAGTTCGGCACGCCGGTGCGGCTGAGCCCGCCCGCGCCCAGCGCGGCGGAGGAGGCGCCGGCGGCGGTCGCCGCGGCCTTCTCGGGCACCCGGTCCTGACCTGACGCCGGGCGGAGGCGCCCCCACTCGCCCCCGCCCGGCCCGCCCGGCTCAGGCCGCGCGCAGCGGCCGGCCCACGTCGTGCAGGTGCGCCAGAGCCTGCCGGTACGACTCGAACAGCCCGGTCTCCGCGTACGGGACGCCCTGCTCGGCGCAGTACGCCATGACGAGCGGCCGGGCCCGGCGCAGGTTGGCGCGCGGCATGTTCGGGAACAGGTGGTGCTCGATCTGGTAGTTGAGCCCGCCCAGCGCCAGGTCGACGAACCGGCCGCCGCGGACGTTGCGCGAGGTCAGCACCTGCTTGCGCAGGTAGTCCAGCTCGTCGTCGTCGGCGGTGGGCATCGGCATGCCCTTGTGGTTCGGGGCGAACGAGCAGCCCATGTAGAGCCCCCAGAGCCCCTGGTGCACGGCGACGAACAGCAGCACCTTGGCCGGGGACATGACCGCGAACAGCAGACCGAGGTAGCCGGCGGCGTGCGCGGCGAGCAGCAGCGCCTCCACCGCCCGGTGCCGCATCGGCACCCGCCACCGTCCGTCCGGCTCCCGGCCGACCAGTGCCTGCACGCTCGCCACGTGCAGCGCCAGCCCTTCCAGCAGGAGCAGCGGGAAGAACAGCCACGCCTGGCGCCGGGCCATCCACCGGCTCAGACCACGCGTCGCCGTGGCCTGCTCGTACGTCCAGACCAGCGCGCCCGCGCCGACGTCCGGATCCTCGTCGGTGTGGTTCGGGTTGGCGTGGTGCCGATTGTGCTTGTCCACCCACCAGCCGTAGCTGAGCCCGACCGCCAGGTTGCCGGCGACCAGTCCGGCCGCCTCGCTCGGCCCGCGCCGGCGGAACATCTGCCGGTGCCCGGCGTCGTGGCCGAGGAACGCCACCTGCGTGGTGGCCACCGCCATCACCACCGCCAGCGGCACCTGCCACCACGAGTCGCCGACGAGCGCCACCACGACCCAGCCGGCCACGAACGCGCCGAGCGTGAGCGCGATCCGCAGCGCGTAGCGGCCGGGTCGTCGCTCGAACAGCCCCGCCTCGGCGATCCGGCGGGACAGCCGCGCGTAGTCGCTGCCCCGCCGGGCCGCGGGTTCCGTCGACGTGGATGTAGTCATGTCGCCCCCGATGCCCACGAGCCACGCCCTCGCACGCGACTCTCCGTCACCGATTCTGGCGATGATCGTCGCCGTGGGTAATCCCGCAGACCCCCGGCTACGGGGTGGTGCTGTCCCTACCCCTGCGGGCCGGAGCGGCGAAAACGATCTTCGTCACATCGCCGCGAACCCTGCCGCCGGTGGGCGCACCCCCTCTGACCAGCTAATCTGTACGTAAGGATGAGGGCCATTCATCCGAACGGTCAGCCGTGCCGGGCGCACGGACATCGACAGACGGGAGACAGCGCGGTGCGTGGATTGACAGACAAGGTGGTGTTGGTGACGGGCGGCGGCTTCAGCCCGGACCAGGTCGGCTCCGGACTCGGCATGTCCATGTGCGTCGAACTGGCCGCCGAGGGCGCGAAGGTGGTCGTCTCCGACCTCTCCCTGGAGCGCGCCGAGGCGACAGTCACGCGCGTCAGGGAAGCCGGCGGCGACGCGGTGGCGGTGGCGGCCGACGTCACCGACGAGGACTCGGTACGCGCCATGGTGAGCGCCGCCCTCGACGCGTACGGGCGCATCGACGTGCTGGTGAACAACGCCGGCGTGTTCGGCGCGTACGTGCCGCTGCTGGAGATCGAGAACGACCAGTGGGACCGCGTCATGGAAGTCGACCTGAAGGGCGTCTTCCTCGCCACGAAGGCCACGCTGCCGCACATGCTGGAGCGCGGCAAGGGTGTCGTGATCAACGTGTCGTCGGCGTCCGGCGTGGTCGCCAGCGAGGTCGGCGCGGAGTACACCACCGCCAAGCACGGCGTCATCGGGCTCACCAAGCAGATCGCCTACGACTACGGCCACCAGGGCATCCGCGCGGTCGGCATCGGTCCCGGCGTGATCAAGACCGCCGCCTTCGAGGGCGCGGAGATCACCAGCGACTTCCCGTTCTACGACCTGACCATGCAGGCGCCCGCCGGCCGGTACGGCGAGCCGCACGAGATCGCCCGGGCGGTCTGCTTCCTCGCCAGCGACGACGCGTCCTTCATCCACGGCCACACCATCCCGGTCGACGGTGGTTCGCCGATCAGGTGAGACGCACCGGTGCCATCCGAGCCCGGTTCCCGGTCGCGGACGCCGGGTGGCGTCTCGTTCAGACGCCACCCGGCCCGCGAGCCACCGCGAACTCTCCTGCTACGCGCTATCCGTCGAAGCTGGACAACGCCCTGTTCGCAGCCTCCACCACTGCCGGCCAACCAGGTGCCCGCAGATAGGCTCGTCAGGAAGCTCGGTGCCACACTCGTGGAAGAGCGAATCGAGCGCCTGGGCCAATCCCCGCAGTGCATCAGCTTCCTCCTGAGATCTCAGGTATATGCCGATCGCTGCGTCCGGATCCTCCAGGACCTGCGTGTCGCCGTAAAAAATGTGGATGCGATGGGTGAACTCGTCGTATCCGCCGGGCGGCAGTTCCCTTCGAACCCATGCCGACCACTGATGAGCCGGGTCTGCCAGGGCTTTGACGGCCCGAACCATCTCGTTCCTCAAGTCGGGGAACCGGACCTCACTCATGGCTGGCTCCACGGCCACCGGCCTCGCCCTTCGATGAGAGGGATATGGGCGTTCGTAGGACAGGCGAGCGCGGTCGATCGGCCGCCGCTTGCCCGCGCGGGCAAGCGGCGGGACGGCCTGCCGAAAACAGACCACCCCGCCGCGACAAAGCCCTATTTCGTTACTTCATCTGCCTGAGCCCTGAGTCGCTCCGCGTGTTCGTCCCAGTCAGGGCCGAATGAGAGTAGATCCGCCGCCGCCTCGCGCAAGAGCTGAGGATCGTCCGGTCTCTGGAGACAAGCAAGACGGTACGCCAAGTTGCGAGCCCATGGGGCCAGCGCCATCCAGTCGTCCTCGAGCACCTTCCGCAACATCGCTATTATCTCGTCACTCGTCGCAAAGGTCACCCGCTCGATGTACTCGCGCGCCGCGACAGGCATACGCTGAGCATCGGCATCATCAGTAGCCCGGATCAAGTTTTCGGCAATGTCGATCAGATCGGGAACCGCCATCTCTTCCCTCACCAACTATTGTTCCAGTAAGTAGCTACCCGGAAGGCGCCGTCCGGTGATTGGGACACCCGGTAGCCGATCTTGGCCCCGCCTACGTCGACATTCCGCTGCAGGGGCCCCGCGAAACCTGGCGACCCCGCCCTCGGCACAGCACCGCCCTCCGACTTGAACTTGTAAACGTCCCCGACGATAGCGGACTCGATCTGGTCGGGCGTCAAGGTCGTTGTCCGAAGGTCGTTCTTCACTCCCCCCGGGCCGGTGTGCGCACGGTTGAACCCGTGGCCGGTATTGAAGTGCCACTGGTCATTACCGACCATGGCGGATCGCCGAAGGTCCGGGCCGGATCCCTTTGACGTGTACGGGCCGACCTGGGGCCCGCTCGCTCCCCGTGAACTCGTGCCGGCTTTCCCCGCGTCGGCTCCTCCGGTACGTGCACCACCCTTGGCCACGTCGCTCGCGCCCGCTCCCCCGGCGCCCTTGGCCCCGCCGGCCCCACGACCGCCGGCCGCGATGCTGAAGGCGTCGAACAGCAGGTGACCGGCCGCCCTGCCGGGATGCCCCGACTTCACGTCGTTGGTCAGCCCGTCCGCCCAGTCCTGGACGGCCTGGCCCGGGTTGCTGAACGTCTTCTTCGCGGCGTCGCCGCGGGCCTTGCCACGGCTCTTGGCCGCCTCGCTGGTGTCCTTGTCGACCAGCGGGTTGCCGCCGACCGCGGTGTCGTAACCGACCTGCGCGATGGTCTCGGCAGCCCCCTTGACGTCCGAGCTGATCGCCGAGGCGGCGTCCTTGACGAAGTCACCGACCTCGTCGGCGGCATCCGAGAGCCAGTTGTGACCGTCCAGCTCCACATTGCTGATCGGGTTGCCGCCGGCGAACGCGTACCGGTTGCCGGTGTACGGATCGACGGCCAGCCCCAGGTCGTCCAGCGCGCCGTTGTACGAGTCCCGGGACAGGAACTGGTTGATCCCCGGGTCGTAGTCGCGGAAGCCCATGTCGTAGTCGCCCGTGGACTGGTCGAACCGCTTGGACTGGAATCGGTAGGAGTTGTAAGGCACCTTGTCCGGGTTCTCCGGGTTGCCCGCGTCCGGCTTGTCCACTCCGGTGAACTGACCGGCGTCGTTCTTGCCGTACGCGGTGTAGCCGTAGGTGGCCCGGCCGTCGCCCTTGTCGTCGGTGATCTGCCCGATGTCGGAGGACCCGTCGTAACCGGCGTACGAGTCCTCCTGGGTGTTGTCGGTGTTGGTCTTGACCTGGGACAGCAGATCGCCGCCCGGGCCCCGCTGGTAGGACTTGACTACCTTGGTGCCCTCCAGCTCGGCGGAGATGTCACCGGTCAGCCCGAGGTACGCGTACGTGGTCGTCTTGCCGCCGTAGGTGCGGGTCGTCTGCCGGTCCAGCGGGTCGTACGTGTAGGTGGTGGTCTTGCCGCCCGGGTTCTTGGTGTTGCTGACGACGTGGTCGAAGCCGTCGTAGGTGTAGCTCTCCACGGTGGTGCCGGCCGCGGTGACCGTCTTGAGCCGGCCGTACGGGTCGTAGGCGTAGCTCGCCGAGATGCCGCTGGCGGTGTCCTTGGCCGTCGTCAGCCGGTTCTTGTCGTAGGTGAACTCGGTGGGGATCCCTCCGACGGTCTGGGTGACCACGTTGCTGTTGGCGTCGTGCACGTAGCTCTCGGTGCCGGCGCCGCTGCCGGTCTTGGTCACCGACCGGATGCGGTCCTGCGGGTCGTAGGCGAAGGTGCTCGTGGTGTCGAGGTACGCGGTGCGGTTGTCCGCGTTCTGCTTGTGCGACACGTCCTTCGACTTCTGCCCGTTGGCCGTGTACTCGTAGGTGTGCTGGTTGACCACCGCGCCGCCGGACTTCTTCTCCACCTGGCTCTGCATCGAGCCGTTGAGGAAGTAGTCGGTCGTGACGACGTTGCCGTTGCCCTTGGTCTCCGTCGCCGTCTGCCCGCGCTTGGTATAGCTGTAGCGGGTGTGCTTGGGCTTCGGGTCGGTCGGCGACGTCATGTTCTTGATCTCGGTGGCCAGGTCCCGTTCGGCCTCGTACGTGTACTCCGAGATCTGCGTGTCGTGGGTGCGCTTCTTGAGCAGGTCGTTCGGTTCGTACGCGAACGTCGTGGTGTTCTTGACCGTCGTACCGTTCTTCTCCTCCACGCTGGCGACGCGGTTGAGCGGGTCGTAGGACACGGCGTAGTTGTCGACGGCAGCCCCGGTGCTGGTGTCCAGCATCTTGACGAGGTTGGCGTTGACGTCGTACTCGTAGGCGAAGTTCTTACTGGGTGTGCCGGAGCCGGCGCCGTTGTCGGTCTGGCTCTTCTTCTTGCCGTCGGGGAAGTACGTCCAGCTCATCTGGCGCGGCGTGCCGCTGGCACCGGCGACCGACCGCGACGTCTGTGCACCGTTGTCGTCATAGCCGTAGCTGGTGGTGATGTTCCAGCCGACGTCCTTCGAGGTGCGGATCCAGCCGTTGTCGAAGAACGTCTGCACGGTGTCGTTGCGGGTCGACTGCCCGTTCGACGGTGGGGCGGAGATGCGCTCGAGGTTGCCCACCGCGTCGTAGCTGTACGTGGTGACCGGCGGCGTGGTGAACCGCACGTCGTCCCGGTCGTACGGCTGCTGCACCTCACGGACCCGGTTCAACGCGTCGTAGAGCGTGACGGTCGCGAAGTCGTCGGGGTCGTCGGTGGTGTCCACCCCCCGCGGGCTGACCTGCCGGGTGAGGTTGCCGACCTCGTCGTACTCGTACTTGGTGGTGCGATGGGTGATCGCGCCGTTGACCGACTGGTACGGCACCTTCTCCTCGGTCAGCGCCGACCGCTCGTCGTACGTCATCAACGCCCGGTTGCCGTCCTGGTCGATCGAGACGGTCGGGTTGCCGTCCCGGTCGTACTCGACGCCTGTGGTGTTGCCCTTGGCGTCGACGGTCGTCTTGATCCGGTGGTTGAGGTCGTAGAGGAACTGGGCGGTCCAGTCGTTGGTCTGCGGGGTCGCGTTCTTACGCTGGTCGGTCTGCTGCCTGACGTTGCCGGCCAGGTCGTACTCGATGCTGACCCGGCCGGTGAGCGCGTCGGTGGCCTCGGTCGGCCGGTTCAGCTCGTCGTAGACGTAGACGGTCGTGTAGTCCGTGATGTCGGCCGGAGTCAGCATGCCCTTCGGCTCGGTCACCTTGATGACGTTGCCGACCTGGTCGTACTCGTACTTGGTGGTCGGCGCGTCGGCGGTCGCCGTGTCCTTCGGAGTGGTGACAGTGCTCGGCCGGTCCAGCGCGTCGTAGACGGCGGTGGTCACCGCCCCGGTGGGCGTGGTCTGCTGGGTGACGTTGTCGTTCTTGTCGTAGACCGGCGCCGGGGTGGTGATGTAGACGCCGCTCGCTGCGTCCTTCGGTACCCGCTGGGTCAGCGGCCGAGCAAGGCTGTCGTACGTGTAGGTCGCGGTGCGCTGGTTCGGGTCGGTGACGGTGAGCACGCTGCCGACCGACGAATAGGTGTACGTCGTGACCTTGGTCAGCGCGTCGGTAATCGTTTTCGGGTAGCCGACCGGGTCGTAGTCGGCGTAGCGGGTGACGTGGTCGTTGGCGTCCGTCGCCGTGGTCATCCGCCCGGCCGCGTCGTACGTGTAGCTCGACGTGTAGTCACCGGCGGTCGCCGTGGCGGTGCCCTTCGGATCGGTCACCGAGGTGAGGTTGCCGACCGCGTCGTAGCCGAAGTTCCAGTGCCGGCCCTCGGGCGAGTACTTGTCGGTCAGCTCGGCGGTGTGCCCGGACAGCCCGTACCGGTAGTCCATCCGCAGACCGGCGGTGTTGTTTTTGTTGGCCTCCGGATCCTTGATCTCCAGCGGGTAGCCGGTCACCTGGTCGAACCGCCATGTGCTGACCGCGCCGCCGGCCTCCTCCAGCCGGGTGACGTTGTTGTCGGCGTCCCAACCGAGGATGGTCGCCTGGTTCTTGGCGTTGGTGATCCGGGTGGCCCGCCCGAAGCCGTCGATCATGCTCTCGGTGGCCCGCCCCTTGGCGTCGGTCACCGTGGTGATCACCGCGTTGCTGGCGCCGCCGTCCGGGTCCTGGTAGTCGACGTAGGTGGTCTTGTTCAGCCGATCGGTGACGGTGGCCACCTTGCCTTGGAGGAAGGCGTCGCCGGCATCGTTGTAGGCGACCTTCGTGCTGGCGGCACGCGGGTCGGTGATCCGGTTCAGGCGAGCGTTCTGCGGGCCCTGCGACTCGTCGTACGCGAAGCCGAACACCTTGGCCTCGGCCGTGCCGGAGCCGTCCGTCACCTCCCGCAGCAGACCGCCGTCGCTGTACACGAAGGACAGGGTCCGCCCGCTGACGTCCGTGATCGACTTGACCTGATCGATGATGCGCGCGTTCTGCAGGTTCGTCAGTGACTGCTTCGTGCCGTTGACGAACGCGGTGTAGCTGTCACCGGCGGCGTAGTAGTCCAGGCTCAGCGTCCGCCGATTGTCCGGGTCGGTCAGGTAGCGCAGGACCGCGGTGTTGCGGTTGCCGACCTGCATCCGTTCGTAGGTGAACAGGAGCTGGTTGCCGTTTCGGTCCCGTACGGCGCTCTGGTAGCCCTGCTCGTCGAAGACGAACTGGCTGCGGTCCGGCCGGGTCATCGTCCACGCCTGGCTGGTGTCACCGCTGTTGGTGCGTTGCAGGTAGAGGTGGACCCCGGCGGGCTGCACGTACCGCCAGTCGGCCGGATTGCCGCTGCTGTGCTTGTCGAGGTTGAACAGATGGGTGGTGCCGTCCCCGTCGGTCATCGCCACCTGCTGCGGCCAGGTCACGTCGCCGCCGCGGAACTGCAGCGGCGAACCGAGCCGGACCGTGCTCGACGTCGACAGCGACCAGCCCTGCCCCGTCGACGAGGTGGACGTGTCCTGACTGTTGTAGGTCAGCCGCACGAAGGTCGACACCCCGCGGCTCGGGTTGGACAGCGGGTTGTAGCCGACGACCGCGTTGCCGGAGAACTGGTTGACCATCAGCGAGGCGCCGGATCCGGCACTGCCGCCTGTGTACTGGTAGAACTTCTCCAGCCCGAGCTGGTCGGAGGTCGGGTCCTCCACGGCCACCGACTGGTCCAGGGGGTCGATCTGGGCGGTCTGCGACAACCACTGGTTCGTGGTCTTGTTCCGCAGCTCCCACTTCAGCACGTACGGCTCCCGGCGGTCACCGTCGCTGCCGGACATCGGCGCCTTCACCGTGCCGGTGACGGTAACCACGCCACCGGGCGCCTGCGCGGACGGCAGCGGGGTCTCGATCGGGTCCGCGCTCACCGCGGTGCCGTCCTGCCGGGTCCACCGGTACGACAGCACCCAGTCCGACGGCGACCACACCGCCGACGTGGTGTTCGTGACGGTGACCGGCACCAGGTACTGGTCGCCCGGGACCATCCGTCCCGGGGTGGTCGGCGCGTAGTAGGTGCGGTCGCTGGTCGGCGCGGTGAAGATGACCCGGAGCCGGGGACGCAGCGACGGCTCGGCCGCCTCGGCGGAGAGGAACAGCATCCGCTGCTCCGCGCCGGCCTCGTCGGCCTGCCGGATCAGGACGCCCTTGTTCGTGGCGGCGTCGTCAATCCAGCGTTGCACCAGCGGCCCGGCCTCCCAGTTCGTCCATCCCGGATCCCCGTTCAGGGAGCCGACCGTGGACCGGACCGTCGACTCGGCGTCACCGCCCGGCGTGGTCCAGGCGGTGCCGGTCTGGGCGCTGTTCCACGTCGAGGTGGTCTCGCTGAAGTCGCGGGTCAGCCCGCGTAGCTGGAACTGCTGCTGGCCGACGCCCGTACCCTCGCTGTACCAGCCCCAGAGCCCGACCTGGGCGTTGATCACCTTGGTCTTGGCGGGCAGGCCCGTGACGTTGGGGAACTTCAGCACGGCGCGGCTGGTGCCGTAGATCGAGCCCTTGTTGCCGACCTGAAGTTCGCCGCCGGCATCCAGCGTGTCCCAGTTGTTGTTGGGCTTGGCGCTGGTCAGCGTGTTGTCGTCGGCGCCGGTGAAGAACTTGATCACCTGGCCGGCCTTGGGGAGCCGGACCATCTGGGTCTGCGCCGGTAGCACCGTGCCGTCACGCAGCCGGGCCGCGACCATGTAGAAGTAGGCGTCACCGAACTGGCCGGACGAGTTCGCCGGGGTCGGCGTCGCGTGCGTGTCGGCGTAGCTGGTGCGACCCGGCCGTACCGGCGCGACGAGCGTGGCCGCGCTCGGCATGAAGTTCTGCGTCCGGCTGGCGTGCACCTGGTATTCGAGCAGGTCGTCGTCGGGCGACGAGGACGGGTCGGCGTAGGTCGACCAGGACAGGTCGGCGCCCGTCGCCCGCACCGTGGTGACCGGGTTCAGGGCCACCCCGGGACGCCCCCAGGTGAGCACCAGCTTCGGGCCGTGGTCGTCCTCACCGCCGTAGGAGAAGTCGCCGGACTCGTAGCGCGGGCCGCCGTTCTTGTTCGACTCGTCCTTGCCCTTGACCATGAAGCCGTGGTTGGTCGCGGGGTCCCCCAGCCAGCCCTGCACGATCGAGCGGACGCTGTAGCTGTGCCAGGCGTTCGTCTGGTGCGCCGGCTTCGTCACCTCGGCGCGCTTGACGAAGCGCACCCCGTCGGCCACCACCGTCTTGCCGGCCACGTCGCCGAGGACCACCTTGTGGGTGGTGCCGGCCTTGAACGCGTACGAGCCGATCGACACCCACGCGCCGTTGCCGGAGCCGGTGGTCTGGTTGACCGTCTTCACCACCGACCCGCCGTCGTAGTGGACGGTGTACGGCGCGTTCGTCGCCCGGTTGCTGCCCGGCACGTAGTGCACGAACACCTCGTACTGGCCGGTCTCGGTGAGCCGGGGCACCCAGGTGAACGTCTGTCCCGTGGTGGCGTCGGCGTTGTAGCGGTAGGCGCCGTTGAGCGCCTGGGTGCGGTCGGTGCCGGTGGCTCCGGCCCACTCACCGCTCGCGCTGACCTTCGCGGCGTCCGCCTCGTCGATCTGCTCGCGGTTCTCGCCCACCTCGGCGAACTTGCCGCCCATGCTGTCCCACGTCGCGGTGCTCTCGTTCCACGCCGCCGTCACCCGGCGCGCCTCGAACGCCATCGAGTAGTCGTCGGCGCCGCCGTGGGTCTGGTCGAAGTACATCTCGAGCTGCGCCGAGTCCAGCACCGTGTTCGCCGGGACCTTCGACAGGTCGAACTTCGTCAACGACCGGAAGGTGCCGCCGCTGGAGGCACCGGCGGACAGCCGCCAGGTGCTGTCGAAGTTCTCTGCCGGGCCGCCGGAGGCGAGCATGACGTCCTGCGCTTGGCCGAGCGTCGGCTGGATCTTGATGGTCGGGTCGATGACCACCGGGTACTTCCGGTCCGGGCTGCGCAGCCAGGCACCGTCGGCGCTCACCGTCACCACGGTGCGGCCGCCCTGCTGCTCGATGCGCTGCGTGACCTGGTAGCTGACCCGCTTGCCGACCACCGAGCCCGGGTCGTCGGCGCTGTCGTACATGTACGGCCGCGGCATCGTGAACAGCGGCGGACCCTCGCGGTCGGTCGCGTAGAACGACACCGAGCCGTCGGCGTGCGCGACCGGCCGCACCTTCTGCGTGTCCAGGGTGAACGAGTACGTCGCCGGTCCCCTCGGCGGAGCCGCCAGCACGATCTGTTCCTTGACCGCCGAGCGGGTCACCTCGTAAACGAGGTCGGCGCCGCCGACCGCACCCCGGTAGCTGACCCGCGTACCGCTCGCGGTCGGCCGCAGCTCACGCCGGTCCCCGGCGAGCCCGAGCGTCAGTCCGTGCGTGCCGGTGGAGTAGGACAGCACCCGGTCGCTGCGGTCACCGAACCGGGTGACGAACGCGTTGCGGGTGGCGGCGTACGGATATCCCGCCGTGGTGCCGGCCGCGATCGTGGGCCGGATGTCCTGCCAGCGGCCGTTCCCGTCCCGGTAGTGCACCGGCTCGCGGCTGACCTCGGCCTGCGTCCGGCCGTCGGCGAGTCGGAAGACCTTGCCGGTGGCGGTACGACGGTCCGTGAGTTCGCGGACCCGCCGGGGCGCGGGTAACGGGGCGGCGGGCACCGGCCGGGCCACCGCCGGCAGCACCTTGCCCGGGCCAGGTGGGGTCGCCGGCAGGTCCCGGCCCTTCACCGCGGGCGGGCGGAGCACCGTGCCGGGGCGCGGTTCCGGCTTCACCTGGCTCGGCGGCCGGGCCTGTGCCGGGGCGCCGGAAACGACCAGGACGGCACCGATCACCGCCGCGAGCAGACGGCGGGCATGACGTTGACGCATGCGTTGTCCTCCATGCGGAGCGCGCGAAAAGGGCGTGACGAATCCCGGCACGTGACGTGCCGTTCGTACTGCCGCGAAGGAGAATCCGCGCACGCGCATGCGTGTGCCGACACCGCGACCAAGCTCTGTGAGCGAGTCGGTTCAGCGCCCCCCGTGGGTGCCGGAAGGAATCTAACAACCTTCGATGTTGCGGAGCAATAATTGCCGTCGATCAATTTTGGCGCAACGAAGCCCTCTCACCACAGTGGGTGAGAGGGCTTCGCCGGTCGGCTCAACCGAGCCGGGCGACGGCGTCGCGCAGCCGGACCACGTCGCGCCGGCGCCGCTCGTAGGTGGCGGCCAACCCGATCAGCAGCAGCCCGCCGAGGCCCAGGAAGATCCAGCGCGGCAGCAGGTCCCAGCCCCGGGCCAGCTCGTGCAGCGCCAGCGGCACCAGCGTGGCCGCACCCAGCACCACCGGCGCCTGCCAGCGCCGGGCCGCCCCGGCGAACACCACTGCCACTGCCGCCGCGCCGAGCGCCAGCCGCCGCCACGGCTGCGGCTCACCGAGGACCAGCACCGACACCAGGCTCGGCAGCAACGCCGCGCCGAGCCCGGGGCCGAGCGCCAGCCAGCTGGTCAGCCCGGGCCGGTGCCGCAGCGCCAGCACCCCGGCGCCCAGGGCGAGCGCCGCCGCCGGCAGCGTGTACGCCTCCAGCACGACCACCCCGCGCGCGGCGAGCACCAGCCAGCCGCCGACCAGCTCGCTGCCCGCGGCCACCGCCGCCAGCGCGCGACGCCCGGCCGGCGACTCGCCCCGGCGCAGCACCCGGACCGCGACGGCCACGCCCCACAGCACGCAGACCGCCGCCGCGTGCCGCAACGAGCCGCCCGCGAGCAGCAGCGCGAGCAGCGCCACGGCCTGCGCCGACGCCTCCAGCGCCCACGCGCCGGCCCGCCCTGCGCCGGCGCCGTCCGGGCCGCCCGACCGGACCACGCGCAGCAGTGGCGCCGCGTGCAGCGTCACGGCCGCAACGGCGAGGACCGCGAAGGCTCCGGTACGCAGCGGCTGCCCGGCCGTGAGCGACGCGACGACAGCGAACCCGGTCGCCGCCGTGACGGCGCCCAGCCACCCCACGATCCGGACCACGGCCGGCCGTCCGGCCACCCCGGTCACCGCACCGGCCACCACCAGCACACCGAGCGCGGCGAGCGTCGCGGCGCGGGTGGCGAGCAGGCCGCCGAACCCGGGAACGGCCAGCACCACGCCCAGCGGCACGAGCACCGCCCGGTGCGCACCGGTGAGCGCGGCGGCCAGCAGGGCGGCCAGCCCGATCCCGAACGCCACAGCCGGCACCACCGGCCACGGCGCCCCGGCCGCCTCCGCCAGCACGGGCAGCGCCACCGCGCCGAACGGCGACGCGGCGAGCCACCACGCGACGCGGCGATCCGTCGCGGCGTACGTCCCGGCGGCGGCACCCAGGAGCAGCAGCACCAGCCCGGCGCGGGCGGTCTCGGCGGACGCCGTCGCGGCGGCGGGCACCCCGGCCCCGGGCCGCACCGGCAGGTTCGCGAGCACCAGCAGCGCGGTCCACGCGCCGGCCAGCAGAGCCAGTCCGGCAAGCGCGGCACCCACCGCGCGCGGCGCGGCCGCCGGCCGGGAGCCGGCACCGGCGGCGAGCGCCAGCAGCACCCCCACCGCGGCGTACAGCGCCACCGGTTCCCCGCCCGGCGCGACGAGCGGCCCGAGGCCGACCCCGGCGAGCGCCACGGCGAGCCCCGTCGAGGCGTACCCGCTCAGGTCGGTCCACGGGCGACGGACGGCGAGGACGACGACCACCGGCACCACGACGGCGGCGGTCGCACCGCGCAGCTGCCACCAGGCCGGCGCGCCGAGGCCGAGCAGCGCGACCGCCACGCCCGCCGGTACGGCGAGCAACGCCACCGCGAGCGCGACGCCGCCGACGACCGGCTGCGCGTCCTGTCCGCGCCGGCCCAGCGTGGCGAGCGCCGCGCCGAGCACCACCGTGACGGCGAGCACGGCGACGGCACCGGCCGGGGCGGCGCAGCCGACCAGCAGCGCGTGCCCGAGCAGCACCGCCCCGGCCGACGCCGCGGCCGGCACGACGACCCGTCCCCCGCGCGGCCGGACCACCGCCGCCAGCAGCAGCGCGGTGGCCGCCGCGAGGTCCACGACCAGCACCAGCGGCCACGGCGTCGCCGTCACGGCCGGCACCGCGAGGGCGACCAGCCCGGCGGCCGCCACGCCGGCGAGCGGCCGGACGGCCCGGGGCGTCAGCAGCGCGACCGCCCCGGCGGTCAGCAGCAGGGCCACCGGAAGCTGCCAGCTCCAGGACGGCACCGGCACGTCCCGGCCGCCCTGCCAGGCCGGGAAGCCGGCACTCGCGGTGGCCGCGCCGACCACGCCGGTGAGCACGACCGCGACCTGGCCCAGCGCGGCGGCCACCGCGAGCGCGCCCACGAGCGGGCCGGTCCGGACCGGCTCCGGCAGTGCCCGGACCGCACCGGCGAGCACCGCCACCACCACGCCGGCGGCGAGCAGCAGCAGACCGGGACGCAGCTCGCCGACCGGCCGGACCAACGCGACCGCGAGCACCGGCGCCAGCAGCCCGCCGGCCGTCGCGCGCCAGAGGCGGCCACCGGCGGCGAGCGCGCCGGCGACCACTGCCAGCGCCACCACCAGCAGCGGACCGCCGGCCAGCAATGGGGTGCCCGCCGCGCGGCCGAGCGCCAGCGGCACCAGCGCGCAGCCGGCCGCCAGGACCAGCGCCACGCCGTGCCCGGTCCAGCCCAGCACCCGCCCGGCCACCAGCGCCGCGCGCGTGCCGGAGGTACGGCGGCGCAGCGCGACCACCACCGCGAGGTCGCCGAGCGCCACGGCGGTCAGCACCAGCGCCCAGCCGGCGGCAGTCGGCCGGAACGCCGCAGCGGCCAGCGGCAGCACCGGCTGCGCGAGCAGCCACGCCGCGAACCAGGGCGCGGTGAGGCGGCTGACCAGGGCGTACCCGGCCCCCACCGCCGCACCGACGGCCGTCACCAGCGCCGCGTACCGGCTGCCGGGCAGGCCGGTCACCCCGAACAGGTCCACCGACCAGGCGGCGTACCCGTCCAGGACCACCAGGAGCAGCGCCACCGAGGCGAGCGTCTCGGCGGTGCCGCGCAGCCCGCGCGCCCGGGCGACGAGCGGCGCGACCAGGGCGAGCGCGGTGACGGCCAGCAGGATCAGCGCCCGGCCGGCCACCCCGAACGTGGCCCACGCGACGGCGGTGAACACCACGGCGGCGGTGCCGAGCAGCAGTCCACCGAGGACGAACAGCAGGCCCTGGACCGCGCGGGTGGAGGTCTCCGCACCGCCGGGGCGTACCGCGGGGGTGGGTGGAACCGGAACCGGACGCGGCGGCGTCGGTGCCGGCAGCGGCGCGGGACCGGCGGCGCGCGGCGCGGGGATCTCCTGGCGGATCCGGGTGGCCAGCGCCGCCCGCCGCTGCCGGGCCGTGACCAGCCGGCCGGACAGATCCTGGTACGCGAGCCGGGCCGCCTCGACGCGCGGCGCCAGCTCGGTGATCTCCCGGTCCAGCCGGACCACCTCGGCGGCGGGCGGGTAGGGCGGACGGCCGCAGGTGCGGCATCCGGCGACGAGGTCGGCCGGGGCGCCGCAACCGGGGCAGGGGTAGCCGGTGTTCTCCACCCCGCCAGCTTCGTCAGCGGCGGGGCGGACGGACAGAGTAGGAGTACCTAGGGCCGGGTCTGCTCGTGTACCCAGGTCGTGTACGCGGGGTTGCCGCTGTCCTCCCGGCTGACCAGGATCTCCGGCACCTCGTACGGGTGGTTGGCCCGGAGCTGGTCGACCAGGGCGTCGACCCGGTCCGGTGCGGTCTTGAACCGTACCTGCCACTCGGCGGTGGTCTGGATCGCCGACTGCCACCAGTAGGTGCTGTCCACCGGGCCGCCGACCTGGGCGCAGGCCGCGAGCCGGCCGGCGACGGCCGCGGCCGCCAGCACGTCCGCCACCCCGCGGGCGTCCACCACAGTCGTCACCACGCAGATCTGGTCCACCAGCGCACCCTACGCGGCGGACCTGGCACCGCGCTGAACACGCGCGGCGATTCCGCTCAGGCGTCGTCGGCCGCGCCGTTGCGGTTGGCCGCGATCCAGGTGTCGATGCGGGCCCACCAGTCGAACAGCCAGTCGATGCGTTCCTGCTCGCCGGCCGGGACCTCCTCCGGCGGCACCGACCAGAACCGCATCACGATCCGCTTGTCCATCGGCAGCTCGCGCCACACGTCCGCGACGGTGAGCATCTGGTCCAGGCCGGTGTGCGCCACGAAGATCACCCCGGCGTCCGGCGCGGCGTCGAGCGCGGCGAGCAGCCCGCCCGGCTGCGGGGCGAGCACGTGCTGCATCCGCTCGGCCCGCCGCGCCATCCGTTCCAGGCCGAGCGACCGCAGCCGGTCGATCGCGCGCAGCCGCCGCGACGGGGTGAAGTTGCCGCCCTCCGGGAAGATCACGAAGGCGTCGTCGTCGTCCAGGCCGGTGGCCAGGTGCGCGATCTGCCGCACCACCGACCCCCGCC
>NZ_RCVK01000219.1:0-8409 GCF_003667485.1 Micromonospora sp. BL1 | reverse complement strand
TGGCCGGCCCGGCCGTGCCGGAACCCGTCGTGGCCGCGCCCCGGCCGCCGGTCGTGCCGCTGCCGCCGCGCGGCCCGCTCGCCGCGCGCGCCCCGCCGGCCGCCTGAGCCGCACCGAACCCGCAGCCCGCACCGGGACGCCGCGCTCGCGCCGCACCGGAACCGCCGCGTCGACCCGGCGGTTCCGCCGCGAGCTGCCGGCCACCGGTACGGCGGCGCGCCTCACGCCGCCGGGTTCCGCCTCGGGTTCGTCCCGGGTCCGCCTTCCGCACGCGTGCCCGCATCGGAGGCCCCGCCCCCTCTTCCTCCGGGGGACGGGGCCTTCGTCGTCACGCCTCGGTGCGCACCTCGGCGAAGTGGCAGGCGCTGGGGTGCGGGTCCGCCGCGCGGGGCACCGCCTGCGGGTCCTGGGTCGCGCAGACCTCCTCGGCCTTCCAGCAGCGGGTCCGGAAGTGGCAGCCGGACGGCGGCTCGGCCGGGCTCGGCACGTCGCCGGTGAGCCGGATGATGGTCCGCCGGTCGCGGGCCTCCGGGTCGGGCACCGGCACCGCCGACAGCAGCGCCTGGGTGTACGGGTGGGTCGCGCGCTGGTAGATCTGCTCCTCGGTGCCGATCTCCACGATCCGGCCCAGGTACATCACCGCCACCCGGTCGGAGATGTGCCGCACCACCGACAGGTCGTGCGCGATGAAGATGTACGACAGCCCCAGCTCGTCCTGGAGCTGTTCCAGCAGGTTGATCACCTGGGCCTGGATCGACACGTCCAGGGCCGACACCGGCTCGTCGCAGACGATGATCTCGGGCCGCAGCGCGAGCGCCCGGGCGATGCCGATGCGTTGCCGCTGGCCGCCGGAGAACTGGTGCGGGTAGCGGTTGACGTGCTCCGGGTTGAGCCCGACCACGTCCAGCAGCTCCTGCACCCGCTGCCGCCGGCTGCGCTTCGGTGCGGCCTCCGGGTGGATCTCGAACGGCTCGCCGATGATGTCGCCGACCGTCATCCGCGGGTTCAGCGAGGTGTACGGGTCCTGCATCACCATCTGCATGTTCCGGCGCAGCCGGCGCAGGTCCGCCCCGGTCGCCCGGAGCAGGTCGCGCCCCTCCAGCGTGACCCGCCCGGCCGTCGGCGTCTCCAGGCGCATGAGCAGCCGGGCCAGCGTGGACTTGCCGCAGCCGGACTCGCCCACCACGCCGAGCGTCTCGCCGCGCCGCAGCTCGAACGAGACGCCGTCGACGGCCTTGACCTGGCCGATGGTCTTCTTGAACAGCACGCCCTGGCTGATCGGGAAGTGCTTGACCAGTTGGTCCACGGCGAGGATCGTCTCGCCGCGCACCTTGGCGGGTTCAGCCGTCGCGGTCATCGTGCACCTCCTGGGCGAAGTGGCACGCGCTGGTCCGCCCGTCGGCGAGCACCAGGTCGTGCGGCACCTCGTCCACACAGACCGGCTGGACGTACGGGCACCGGGGGTGGAACGGGCAGCCGGACGGGATCGCCATCAGGTTCGGCGGCAGCCCGCGGATGCTGGACAGCGCCTGGCCGCGCACGTCCAGGCGCGGGATCGACTCCAGCAACCCCTTCGTGTACGGGTGGGCCGGTGCCCGATACAGCGCGTGCACGTCGGCGTGCTCGACGATCCGGCCCGCGTACATGACCGCGATCCGGTCCGCCACACCCGCGACCACGCCCAGGTCGTGGGTGATCAGGACGAGCGCCATGCCGAGGTCCCGGCGCAGGTCGGCGAGGAGGTCCATGATCTGCGCCTGCACCGTGACGTCCAGCGCGGTGGTGGGCTCGTCGGCGATCAGCACCTTCGGGTCCAGCGCCAGCGCCATGGCGATCATGACGCGTTGCCGCATGCCGCCGGAGAACTGGTGCGGGTAGTCGCCGAGCCGCTTCGCCGCAGCCGGGATCCGGACCAGGTCCATTAGCTCGACGGTGCGCCTGCGCGCGTCGGCGCGCGACATCCCGGCCCGCTCGCGCAGCGACTCGCCGATCTGCCAGCCGACCGGGAAGACCGGGTTCAACGCCGACAACGCGTCCTGGAAGATCATCGCGATCTCGGCGCCGCGTATCTGCCGGCGTTCCTCCTCCGGCCGGGTGAGCAGGTCCCGCCCCTGGTAGAGGATCTGCCCGGCGCGCACGTACGCGGGCGGGGTGTCCAGGATGCCCATGATCGCCTGCGCGGTGACGGACTTGCCGGAGCCGGACTCGCCCAGCACCGCGAGCGTCTCACCGGCGTCCAGGTGGTACGTCACCCCGTTGATCACCCGGGCCACGCCCTCCCGGGTACGGAACTCGACGTGCAGGTCCCGTACCTCGAGCAGGTGCCCGCCGGGCGGCGTGGGTGAGGCCGGCGTGGGCCGGACCGCGTTCTGCGTCATGGCTGTGCCTGCCTTTCGCTCGCGACTGCGGGGCTCGCTGCGCTCACTCCTCGCGCTCGCACGGATCACCGCAGCTTCGGGTCGAAGGCGTCGCGGATCGCGTCGCCGAGCATGATGAAGGCGAGCACGGTCAGGGCGAGGAACGTCGACGGCACGATCAGCGGCGTCGCCGACTCCCGCATGTGCACCCGGCCGGCGTCGATGTCGATGCCCCAGGAGATGGTCGGCGCCTTCAGCCCGATGCCGAGGAAGCTCAGCGTCGCCTCGGCCGCGATGAACGACCCGAGCGCGATGGTGAGCACCACGATGGCCGGGGCGAGCGCGTTCGGCAGGATGTGCCGCCACATGATCCGGCCGTTGCCCGCCCCGAGCATCCGGGCCGCCGCCACGTAGTCCTGCTCCCGGGCGGTGATCACCGAGGAGCGGACCACCCGGGCCGCCGTGGTCCACCCGAGCAGCGCCAGGACGAGGATCACCGCGAACAGCCGTACCGTGTCGCCGCTGGTGCTGACGCGCTTGAGCAGCACGATCGCGGCCAGCAGCAGCGGGATGCCGAGCACGATGTCGATCACCCGGGACAGCACCGCGTCGATCCACCCGCCGAAGTAGCCGGCGAGCATGCCGACGACGAGCGCGATCACACCGGTGATCAGCGCGGAGAGCGCGCCCACGAGCAGCGAGGCGCGGGCGCCGTAGACCGCCCGGGCGAACGTGTCGCAGCCCTGGAAGTCGTACCCGAAGATCGCCCCGCCGGACGGCCCGGCGTGCTGCCGGGAGAGCACGCAGTCGCGCGGGTCGTTGGCGGCGAACAGCCCGGGCGCCACCGCCATCGCGGCGACCAGCACCACCAGGAGCAGGCTGATCCAGAAGACCGGGTTGCGGCGCAGGTCCCGCCAGGCGTCACCGGCCAGGCTGCGGGCCCGGTCCGGCCGCCCGGCCCGGCCCGGCGTGCCCGGCTCGCCGGAGACGCCGCGCCGCGCGGCCTGGTTCTCCGTGGCCGCCACCGTCTCGAAGTCGCTCACTGCGGCACCTCGCTGCGCTCACTCATAGCGGATCCTCGGGTCGAGGACGGCGTAGAGCACGTCCACCACCAGGTTGGACAGCAGGTAGACCACGACGAGCACGCTGACGATGCCGACCACCAGCGGGCCGTCCTCGGTGCGGATGCCGCGGAACAGGTTGAAGCCGACGCCCGGGACGTTGAACACGCCTTCGGTGATGATCGCGCCGCCCATCAGGTTGCCCAGCTCGACGCCGAGGAAGGTGACCACCGGGATGAGCGAGTTGCGCAGCACGTGCACCCCGACGATCCGGCGTCGCCGCAGGCCCTTGGAGCGGGCGGTCCGGACGTAGTCGGCGCGCAGGTTCTCGGTCACCGAGGTACGCGTCAGCCGCAGCGCGGTGGCCAGGGACAGCGAGCCGAGCACGATGCCGGGCAGCAGCAGCGCGTAGAAGGACGGCTGGGCTCCCGCGGTGGGCGGGAAGACCGGCCACCGGACGCCGAGGAAGTACTGGGCCAGCGGGGCCAGCACGATCGTGGGGATGCCGAGCACCAGCAGCGTGAGCACGAGCGTGGCGTGGTCGAACACGCCGGAGCGCCGGATCGCCGCGATCACGCCCGCGGTGACCCCGAAGATCACCGTCACGGCCATCGCGATCACGGCGAGCTTCAGGGTGACCGGCCAGGCGGCGGCGAGGATGTCGCTGATCTGCCGCCCGGTCAGCGACTGTCCGAGGTCGCCCTGGACCAGGCCGCCCAGATAGTCGAAGTAGCGGTAGAAGAAGCCGCCGACGCCCGTCGCGTCCAGGTGGTACTTCTCGGTCAGATAGGCCCGCTGCGCGGCGGTCACCGGCCGCTCCCCGGCGAGGGCCTGGATCGGGTCGCCCTGCCCCGCGAACATCAGCGCGTAGACGATCAGAGTGGTCCCGAAGAAGGCGAGGACCATCTGGAGCAGTCGCCGCAGGATGAACCGGAGCATGCTGGCAAGTCTGCCGAAACCGGGCTAAATGCGTGCCAATGCGAGGGCCGGGCCACCCGTGGGGGTGGCCCGGCCCGTCAGCGGGGTGTCAGGCGCGTTCGATCTTCAGCAGGTCCACCCGGTCGAAGAGGTCCACGTGGACGTTCTTGACCTTGGTCGAGTGGCCGAAGTTGTTCTGCCCGTACCGGAGCGGGATCACCGGCATGTCCTGCGCGAGCAGGTCCTCCGCCGCCTGGTACTTCTTGATCGCCTCGTCCTCGGTCGCCGCGCGGGCGCCCTCGGCGAGCAGCTTGTCGAACTCCGGGTTGCTGTAGCCGTAGTAGTTCGACGAGCCGGTGGTGCTGTACAGCGGGCCGAGGTAGTTCTCCATCGACGGGTAGTCCATGACCCAGCCCATCCGGAACAGGCCGACCGGCTGCTTCTGCTTGAGCTTGGTCAGCAGGTCCGCGAACTTCGGCTCGGCGGTGCCGACGCAGTCCACGCCCAGGTTGGCCTTGAGCTGGTTGCAGGTGGCGTCGATCCAGTCCTTGTGGCCGCCGTCGCCGTTGTAGGACAGCTCGATCTTCTTCGGGCCGCCCGCGGCCTCGTACATGGCCTTGGCCTTGACCGGGTCGAACGCGCCGGCGGTGCCGATGGTGTTCTCCCGGTAACCGGCGACCACCGGCGAGACGAACGAGCGGGCCGGCTGCTGCGAGTCCTTGAAGATGGACTTGGTGATCTCGTCCCGGTCGATCGCCATCGAGATCGCCTTGCGCACCTCGGGCTTGCTGAACTCCTCCTGGAACGTCGGGAAGGCCAGCACCTGCAGCGACGAGGCCGGGCTCTGCTGGAAGCGGTCGCCCAGGTCGGTCGAGGCGGTCGACAGGTTCTCGGTCGGGATCGTCTTGATCACGTCGAGGTTGTCCGACAGCACGTCCGCGTACGCGGCGGTCGGCTGCTGGTAGATGCGGAACTCGACGCCGCCGACCTTGGGCTGCTGGCCCGGGAACGCGTCGTAGCGCTCCACCTCGACCTTGGCGTCGTGCTGCCAGTTGCCCTTCATCTTGAACGGGCCCTGGCCGATCGGCGCCTGCTCGTAGCCCTCGGCGAGCACGCCCGGAGCGGAGAAGGCCGCCTTGGGCAGCGGGTAGAAGGCGGTGTAGCCGAGCATGGACTTGAAGTCCACGTACGGCTGGCTGAGCGTCACGGTGAAGGTCAGGTCGTCGACCTTCTTCAGGCCGCTCATCGTCGTCGCCTTCGGGCTCTCGCCCTGGAGGTCGTCGTAGCCGGCCACCTTCTCGAAGAAGTAGCTGGAGTTCTGGCCGTTCGGCGCGTAGGCGCCGTAGTTCCAGGCGTCGATGTAGTTGTCGGCGGTGACCTTCTCGCCGTTGTGGAACGTGTAGCCGGGCTTCAGCTTGACCGTCCAGACCTTGTTGTCGGACGTCGTCACCGAGTCGGCCGCCACCTCGTGCGGCTTGTTCGCCTCGTCGTAGTCGACGAGCGGGCTGAACAGGGCCGACAGGACCTGGGAGCCGCTCGTCTCGTTGGTGTTGGTGGGCACCAGGTGCTGCGGCTCGGCGATCTCGATCCGCACGGCCGCATCGGAGTCGCCGGCACCGCCGCCGCCACCGCCCGAGCCGCAGGCCGTCAGGCCGAGCGTCACCGCGAGCGGGAGCGCGGCCCAGGCCGCGAGCCTACGAACACGCATGGAGTCTCCTCATCTCCTCACGCTGCGCGGTCGTCCCGGCGCTGGGTGACTCTGCGCAACGAGCGGTAACGGTAGGTCGCGATCCGGCCCGTCGACAACTGGTGCGTGGTCAACTGATGACGGATCGTGTCCGGCGAGCCTTGTCGCTGCCGCTCGTGGGTGCTAGAACTCGCCCGTGCCGGGCGTTTTGTTCGCCGTCGGTGGGCGGTTCAGGTCGGGGTCGGAGGCATCTGAGGCGCCTGGGCCGTCTGCCCGATCCCTGCCTCCCCGGGTGCGCCCGGGCCGCCGCGTCCCAGTGACTGATCACCCTCCGTGACTTAAGGCACGTTGCGCAGCGTGATCGTCGGCCGTCGTCGTCCGGGTCCGCCCGGGGCCGTGAGACGATCACGACGTGACGGCGACGATCCTGGACGGCAAGGCCACCGCGGCGGAGATCAAGGACGAGCTAGGAGCCCGGGTCAAGGCGCTCGCGGAACGCGGCATCACTCCCGGCCTCGGCACGGTGCTGGTCGGGGAGGACCCCGGCTCCCAGGCGTACGTCAACGGCAAGCACCGCGACTGCGCCGAGGTCGGTATCGCCTCGCTGCGGGTCACGCTGCCCGCCGACGCCACCCAGGAGCAGCTCGACGCGGCGCTCGCCGAACTGAACGCCGACCCGGCCTGTCACGGCTACATCGTCCAGCTCCCGCTCCCCGGGCACCTCGACACCCAGCGCGCGCTGGAGTCGATCGACCCGGACAAGGACGCCGACGGGCTGCACCCGGTCAACCTGGGCCGGCTCGTCCTCGGGTACGACGCGCCGCTGCCCTGCACCCCGCGCGGCATCGTGGAGCTGCTGCGCCGGCACGACGTGCCGCTGCGCGGCGCGAACGTGGCAGTGGTCGGCCGGGGCAACACGGTCGGCCGCCCGCTGGGCCTGCTGCTGACCCGGCGCAGCGAGAACGCCACAGTGACGCTCTGCCACACCGGCACGCTCGACCTGGCCGCGCACACCCGCGCCGCCGACGTCGTCATCGTCGCCGCCGGGGTGCCCGGGCTGCTCACCGCCGACATGATCAACCCGGGTGCGACGGTGGTGGACGTCGGCATCACGCGGGTCATCGGCGAGGACGGCAAGGGCCGCTACACCGGCGACGTGGACCCGGAGGTGGCCGAGGTCGCCGGCAAGCTCGTGCCGATGCCCGGCGGCGTCGGCCCGATGACCCGGGCGATGCTGCTGACGAACGTGGTCGAACGGGCCGAGCGGGCGGGCTGACACCCACCCAGGTCATAACCGTCCGCCCCTGACCCGATCGGTGCCAGGATGGCTGATACGGTCCGGAAAACCGACTGGTATCAGGGAGTGGGACGACCATGGGTAAGAAGGTCACTGTCGTCGGCGCCGGATTCTACGGCTCCACCACCGCACAGCGCCTGGCCGAGTACGACGTCTTCGACACCGTCGTCATCACCGACATCGTGGAGGGCAAGCCGGCGGGTCTCGCGCTCGACCTCAACCAGTCCCGCGCGGTCGAGGGCTTCGAGACCAAGGTCGTCGGCGTCACCACCGGCCCGAACGGCGAGGGCTACGACGCCATCGAGGGCTCGGACGTCGTCGTCATCACCGCCGGCCTGCCGCGCAAGCCGGGCATGAGCCGGATGGACCTGCTGGAGACCAACGCCAAGATCGTCCGGCAGGTCTCCGAGAACGTCGCCAAGTACGCCCCGAACGCCGTCGTCATCGTGGTGTCGAACCCGCTCGACGAGATGACCGCGCTGGCCCAGCTCGCCACCCAGTTCCCCAAGAACCGGGTGCTCGGCCAGGCCGGCATGCTGGACACCGCCCGCTTCACCAACTTCGTCGCCGAGGCGCTGAGCGTGCCGGTGAAGTCGGTACGGACCCTGACGCTCGGCTCGCACGGCGACACGATGGTCCCGGTGCCGTCGAAGAGCACCGTGAACGGCAAGCCGCTGCGTGACGTCATGCCGGCCGAGCAGATCGAGGAGCTGGTCGTCAAGACCCGCAACGGTGGCGCCGAGGTCGTCGCGCTGCTCAAGACCGGTTCCGCGTACTACGCCCCGTCCGCCGCCGCGGCCCGGATGGCGAAGGCCGTGGCCGAGGACTCCGGCGCGGTCATGCCGGTGTGCGCCTGGGTCGACGGCGAGTACGGCATCTCCGGCGTCTACCTGGGTGTCGAGGCCGAGATCGGCGCCGAGGGCGTGAAGCGGGTCGTCGAGACCGACCTGGACGCCGACGAGCTGGCCGCGCTGAAGGAGGCCGCCGAGGCCGTCCGCGCCAAGCAGGGCGACGTCGCCAGCATGTGACGCCCGACCACCGCACAGAAGGCCCGCCGGCACGCGCCGGCGGGCCTTCTGCCGTCCCACC
>NZ_RCVK01000418.1:0-8436 GCF_003667485.1 Micromonospora sp. BL1 | reverse complement strand
AGTAACACGACGACCGGCAAGATCTACACAAGGCTATTCGTCGGCAGCGTCAGATGTGTAGAAGAGAAAGGACCAGGTGGCCAGGTCGCGCAGGGTGTGGTGGCGGAGCAGGCGCCGTACCGCGGTCAGGCCGACCAGGTAGCCGCACCGTTTGGGCAGGTCACCGGCCAGCGGCGAGTCCCGCATCAGGAAGTACGGGGCGTGGTGCTCGGCGTCGGTGGCGTCGAGGTCGGCGCGTACGCGGCGCAGGATCTCCGGCCACCGGCGGCGGCACTCGTCGAGCCAGGGGCGGTGACCGGGGCGGCCGAACCAGAGGTACGCCTCGTCCGGCCGTCCGGCGTCGAGTTCCGCGGTGACCTGCGTGGCGAGCCCTTCGGTGAACAGCGCGTTCGCCACCCCGTACTCGGGCCAGTCGCGGATCGCGGCGCGGCGGTCGTGCACCACGTGCGCGGCCTCGTGCCGCACCAGCAGGTCGAGGTCCTCCGGCGGCCCGAGCTGTTCCACGGCGAGGAAGAGCGCGTATCTGCCGTTCAGCTCGCCGGCCCAGCCGTTGGCCTGGTGCAGCCCGACCAGCACGACGCACTCGACCGGCCCGCCGTCGCCGGACCAGCCCAGTGCGTCGGCCACCGCCGCGACGCCGTGGGGCAGCGCCACGCGTACCGTCTCGGCTCGTGCCGCCAGGTCGGCGGCGCGGTCGCGGAGCCCGTCCAGGACGGCGGCCACCCGGGCGGCGTCGGACCAGTCACCGTCGCGGCGCAGCGCCCGCGCCACGTCCGGATGCCCGGCCGGGTAACGGGAGGCCGGGAGTTCCGGCGCGCCGCGGCCGGCGCAGGCGAGGAAGTCGGGCACCAGGTCGCGGATCCGTAGCAGGTCGGTGGGCGGCATCCGCACGATGCTGCCCGGCCGTGGCGCGCCGGGCAAGACCGCGACGGCACGGGGCCGGCCCAGCATCTGAAGGAAGTCTTCATCAAAGAGAGCGTTAATGCAAGGTATCGACATAGACAAACGTCACGCTATAGGGTGCGGCGAACCGGCGACGTGAGCACAGTCGCCCCCTGTAGTGGACGAGGAGTGCCTGTGACGATTCGGAGACCCTCGCGTCGGATGAGCCACCTGCTCGGCGGCGCCCTGATCCTCATGATCGGCCTGACCGGCCAGCCGGCCCAGGCCGCGCCACAGCACGGCGCGCAACCGCTCGCCGCCGCCTTCGACCGGGCCGCCGCCGGCTCCGACGTGCCGCGCGACCTGCTCGCCGCGCTCGGGTACGCCGAGACTCGCCTGGACGGTCACGGCGGCGAGCCCAGCGCCTCCGGCGGATACGGCGTGATGCACCTGACCAGCAACCCGAAGGTGCGCACGCTCGACGAGGCCGCGCGCCGGACCCGGCTGGACCGCGCCGAACTGCGTACCCGGGACGCGGCGAACGTGGCCGGCGCGGCGGCGGTTCTGCGCTCCTACGCCGACGAGGCCGGGTTGACCGCGGCGCAGCGCGACGACGTCAACCAGTGGTACGGCCCGATCGCCCGCTACGGCGGCTCGGCGGACGCGGCCACCGCCCGGCTGTACGCCGACTCCGTGTACGACCTGCTCGCCCGGGGCTTCATCGCGACCACGGCCGGCGGCGAGGTCAGCGTGGACGGCCGCCCGGTCGCGCCCCAGCGGGGGCGGTACGCCGACGTGGCGCCGCTGGGCACCGGCGACTTCGGCACCCTGAGCACCGACTACGGCCCGGCGGCCTGGGTGCCGGCCAACTCGTCCAACTACACGGTCTCCAGCCGCGAGTCGGCGTACCCGATCAACTACATCGTCATCCACACCATGCAGGGCAGCTACGCCGGCTCGATCAGCTGGTTCCAGAACGCCGCCGCCGGCACCAGCGCGCACTACCTGCTCCGCTCCTCCGACGGCGCGGTGACGCAGATGGTGCGGGACAAGGACATCGCCTGGCACGCCGGCAACTGGACCTACAACACCCAGTCGATCGGCATCGAGCACGAGGGGTACGTCGACAACGCCTCCTGGTACACCGACGCGATGTACCGGTCGTCGGCGGCGCTGACCCGGTACCTGTGCGACAAGTACGGCATCCCGAAGACCCGCACCAACATCATCGGGCACAACCAGGTGCCGGGCGCGACGCACACCGACCCGGGTTCGAACTGGAACTGGACCTACTACATGCAGCTCGTCACCGGCGGCACCACGCCCCCGCCGACCGCCTGGTCGACCATCGTGGACAACACCACCGCCGGCCGGTTCACCGCGAGCGCCAACTGGAGCACCTCGACGTACTCGGCGCAGCGCTACGGCGCCGACTACCGGTACGCCAACCCCGTCGCGGCCAGCGACACCGCCTGGTACAAGGTGAACATCCCGGCGACAGCCACCTACCGGGTGGAGGTCTGGTATCCGGCAGTGGCCGGCTACAACACGTCCACGCCGTACATCGTCGCGACGACGAGCGGCAACCAGACGGTCTCGGTGAACCAGACGGCGAACGGCGGTGCGTGGCGCTCGCTGGGCACCTTCACCCTGGCCGCCGGGGACGCCAACAAGGTGGGTGTCAGCCGGTGGTCCGGCAGCACCGGGTACGTGATCGCCGACGCCATCCGCGTCACCCGCGTCTAGCTCGCTGAGCCGGAGGCGCTCGGCCCGGTCAGCTCACGTTGGCCGGGCCGAGCACGCTCTTCAGGTCACCCATCAGCGCGGTGGTCGGCGCGACCCGGAACGGGCCGAGGCGCAGCGTGGTGACCTTGCCGCCGTTGAGCAGCTTGACGTGCACCTCGGTGTCGCCGGGGTGCAGCACGAGCGTCTCCTTGAGCCGTTCCACCAGCGGCGGCGTGCAGCGGTGCACCGGGATGGTCAGCGTGACCGGCTTGTTGGCCGGGTTGCTGGTGACGTCCGGCATGGACATGTCCATCGCCATGATGCGCGGCGTGTCGTCGCGCCGGTCGACCCGGCCCTTGACCACCACGATGGCGTCCTCGGCGATGTACTGCCCGATCACCTCGTACGTGTTCGGGAAGAACAGCGTCTCCACGCCGCCGGCGAGGTCTTCGAGCGTCGCCGACGCCCACGCCCGGCCCTGCTTGGTGACCCGGCGCTGCACGCCGGAGAGGATGCCGGCCAGCGTGACCACCGCGCCGTCGGGCACTGTGCCCTCCTCGGACAGCGCGGCGATCGTGGTGTCGGCGGCCGCCCCGAGCACGTGTTCCAGGCCGAACAGCGGGTGGTCGGAGACGTACAGGCCGAGCATCTCGCGCTCGAACGCGAGCTTGTCGCGCTTGTCCCACTCCCCCTCGCCGATGACCGGCATGACCGTCGTGGTGCCGCCGGTCTCCGCCTCGCCGAAGCCGGCGCCGAACAGGTCGTACTGGCCGACCGCCTCCTTGCGCTTGACGTCGGCGTACGCGTCGATGGCGTCGGCGTGCACGGCGAGCAGGCCCTTGCGCGGGTGCTTGAGCGAGTCGAACGCCCCGGCCTTGATCAGCGATTCGATGGTCTTCTTGTTGCAGACCACCGCGTCGACCTTGGACAGGAAGTCGTAGAAGTCGGCGTAGTCGCCCTTCTCCTCCCGGCACCGCATGATCGAGGCGACCACGTTCGCGCCGACGTTGCGCACCGCGCCGAGACCGAAGCGGATCTCCTTGCCGACCGGCGTGAACGGCCCGGCCGAGGTGTTCACGTCCGGCGGGAGCACCTGGATGCGCATGCGGCGGCACTCGGACAGGTACATGGCCATCTTGTCCTTGTCGTCACCGACGGAGGTGAGCAAGGCGGCCATGTACTCGGCCGGGTAGTGCGCCTTGAGGTACGCGGTCCAGTAGGAGACCAGGCCGTACGCGGCGGAGTGGGCCTTGTTGAACGCGTAGCCGGCGAACGGCACCAGCACGTCCCACACGGCCTGGATGGCCTCGTCGGAGTAGCCGCGCTCGCGGCAGCCGTCCCGGAACGGGATGAACTCCTTGTCCAGGATCTCCTTCTTCTTCTTGCCCATCGCCCGGCGCAGCAGGTCGGCCTGGCCGAGCGTGTAGCCGGCGAGGATCTGCGCGGCGCGCTGCACCTGCTCCTGGTAGACGATCAGGCCGTACGTGGGCGCGAGGATCTCGCGCAGCGGCTCCTCCAGCTCCGGGTGGATCGGGGTGATCTCCTGGAGCCCGTTCTTGCGCAGCGCGTAGTTGGTGTGCGAGTCCACGCCCATCGGGCCGGGCCGGTAGAGCGCCAGGACGGCGGAGATGTCCTCGAAGTTGTCCGGCTTCATCAGCCGCAGCAGCGAGCGCATCGGCCCGCCGTCGAGCTGGAACACACCGAGCGTGTCGCCGCGGGCCAGCAGCTCGTACGCCTGCTTGTCGTCCAGCGGCAGGCCGAGCAGGTCCAGCTCCCGGCCGTGGTTGAGCTGGATGTTCTTCACCGCGTCGTCGATGATCGTCAGGTTGCGCAGGCCGAGGAAGTCCATCTTCAGCAGCCCGAGCGACTCGCAGGTCGGGTAGTCGAACTGCGTGATGATGACGCCGTCGGAGTCGCGCCGCATCAGCGGGATGTGCTCGATGATCGGCTCGGCGGACATGATGACGCCGGCGGCGTGCACACCGGTCTGCCGGATCAGGCCCTCGATGCCCTTGGCGGTCTCGATGACCTTCTTGACGTCCGGGTCGGACTCGTAGAGGCCGCGGATCTCGCCCGCCTCGGCGTAGCGGGGGTGCTTCGGGTCGAAGATGCCGGACAGCGGGATGTCCTTGCCCATCACCGCCGGGGGCATGGCCTTGGTGATCCGGTCGCCGACCGCGTACGGGTAGCCGAGCACCCGGGCCGAGTCCTTGATCGCGGCCTTCGCCTTGATCGTGCCGAACGTGGCGATCTGCGCGACCTTGTCCTCGCCCCACTTGTCGGTCACGTACTTGATGACCTCACCGCGCCGGCGCTCGTCGAAGTCGATGTCGACATCCGGCATGGAGACGCGCTCGGGGTTGAGGAACCGCTCGAAGATCAGGCCGTGCGGGATCGGGTCGAGGTCGGTGATGCCCAGCGCGTACGCCACGAGCGAGCCGGCCGCCGAACCACGCCCGGGGCCGACCGCGATGCCCTGGCTCTTGGCCCACTGGATGAAGTCGGCGACCACGAGGAAGTACGACGGGAAGCCCATCTGGATGATGACGCCCAGTTCGTACTCGGCCTGGACGACGTGGCCCTCGGGGATGCCGTCGGGGAAGCGGCGCTTGAGCCCGGCGAAGGTCTCCTTGCGGAACCAGGACTCCTCGGTCTCGCCCTCGGGGATCGGGAACCGCGGCATCAGGTTGTGGAACGTGAACATGCCCGCCGGGTCGACCTTCTCGGCCACCAGCAGCGTGTTGCGGCAGCCCTGCTGCCACAGCTCGGAGGAGTCGACGGCGCGCATCTGGTCGGCGGACTTGACGAAGTAGCCGCCGCCCTCGAAGCGGAACCGGTTCGGGTCGGCGACGTTGCTGCCGGTCTGTACGCAGAGCAGCACGTCGTGCGCCTCGGCCTGCGCCTCGTGCGTGTAGTGCGAGTCGTTGGTGACCACCGGCGGGATGTCGAGCTTGCGGGCGATCTCGGTGAGCCCCTCGCGGACCCGGCGCTCGATGTCGAGGCCGTGATCCATGATCTCCAGGAAGTAGTTGTCCTTGCCGAAGATGTCCTGGTACGCGGCGGCGACCTTGAGCGCCTCGTCGAACTGGCCCAGCCGCAGCCGGGTCTGCACCGCGCCGGACGGGCAGCCGGTGGTGGCCATGATGCCCTCGGCGTGCTCGGCGATCAGCTCCATGTCCATCCGGGGCCACTTCACGTAGTGGCCCTCCATGGAGGCGCGCGAGTTGAGCTTGAACAGGTTGTGCAGGCCGTCGCGGTTCTTCGCCCACATGGTCATGTGGGTGATCGCGCCGTTGCCGGAGACGTCGTCGCTCTTCTGCTCGGGGCGGCCCCACTTGACCCGCGCCTTGTGGAAGCGTGACTCCGGCGCGACGTACGCCTCGACGCCGAGGATGGGCTTGACCCCGGCGTCCATGGCCTGCTTGTAGAAGTCGTTCGCGCCGTGCATGTTGCCGTGGTCGGTGATCGCCACCGCCGGCATGCCGAGCCGCGCCGCCTCGGCGAAGAGGTCCTTGAGCCGGGCCGCCCCGTCGAGCATCGAGTACTCGGTGTGTACGTGCAGATGCGCGAACGAATCGCCCATGCGTGGCGCCCCCCGGGTTGTGGATCAAGCTGCGTCGGAGTCGACCGACCCACCCTACCGAGGTGATCGTGCGGGCTCCACCGTCCGCGCCGAGGGTGGTCCGGGTCTCTCCGAGCGGCCGGTGTGCGGCACGCGTTGTTCTTCTCCCTTGCAATAGTGTGTGGCACACACTATCGTGTTGAGCATGGTCAGCGACGAGGTCCTCCGGACCCATCTCCAGGAGCTACGACGCGGCACTGTCGTGGTGGCCAGCCTGGTCGCCCTGCGCCGCCCCGACTACGGATACGCACTGCTGCAACGGCTGGCCGCGCACGGCTTCGCGGTCGACGCCAACACGCTCTACCCGCTGCTGCGCCGGCTGGAGGACCAGGGCCTGCTGACCAGTGAGTGGAACACCGAGGAGAGCCGGCCGCGCAAGTTCTACCGGACCAGCGACGACGGCCAGGACGTCCTGAACCGCCTGCTCGACGACATGACCGCGGTGCGGTCGTCCGTCACCGAACTGATCGAAGGAGCGGAACGATGAGTTCCCTGACCGACCGTTACGTCGCCGCCACCATGCGGGCCGTGCCCGCGCAGCGCCGCCTGGAACTCGCCGACGAGTTGCGCGGCTCCATCGCCGACATGATCGACGACCGGACCTCCGGCGGACAGGACCACGCCTCCGCCGAGCGCGAGGTGCTCACCGAGCTGGGCCACCCCGAGCAGCTCGCGGCCCGTTACAGCGACCGCACGCTGCAGCTCATCGGCCCGCGCTACTACCTGACGTGGTGGCGGTTGCTGCGGCTGCTGCTCACCTGGATCCCGGCGATCGTCGGCGTGCTCAGTGGCCTCGCCAAGGCGCTGCTCGACGGCGAGCCGGGCGCGGCGATCGGCACGGCGATCGTGGCCGCGATGCAGACCGCGGTGCAGATCGCGTTCTGGGTCACGCTGGTGTTCGCCGTGCTGGAACGCACCCGGACCCCGCTCGGCCTGCCCGAGTGGACCGTCGACCAGCTCCCCGAGGAGACCCGGGACCGGCAGATCAGCCAGTCCGACAGCATCGCCTCGGTGGTGTTCCTGCTCGCCACCGTCGGTGGTCTGGTCGGTCAGCACTTCCAGCGCTGGACCACCGACGACGGTTCCCGGATGGCGGTGCTCGACCCGGCTCTCTGGAGCTTCTGGCTGCCGGCCCTGATCGTGGTGCTGCTGGCCACCGTCGGCCTGGAGATCGCGAAGTACCGGTCCGGGCGGTGGACCTGGCCGCTGGTGGCGGTGAACGCGGTGCTCGGCGTGGCCTTCGCCGCCCCGGTGCTCTGGCTGCTCGCCACCGACCGGCTGCTCAACCCGGAGCTGGTCGAGCGGTTCGCCTGGCTGCGCGAGGGCGGCACGGACCAGGTCGCCCGGGTGGCCGCCGCGGTGGTCGTGCTCGTCACGATCTGGGACGTGGCCGACAGCGCGGTCAAGGCCGCCCGCGCCGCCCGCTGACGCACGGCTCCGGTCCGGCGGCCGCGAGGCCGCCGGACCGGCTCCCCTTCCCGCCCCGGTGCCGTCGGCGCCGGGGCGGGACGCCGTCGGCTGCCCGACTCAGCCGGGGCGGCACCGCCTCCCGGGGCATAGCCTGGTGGCAGGACCACCGGCGAGCACTGGGACGCCCTGATGCCCCTCCCCGACGGCACGGACGAGCTGGCCCGGTCGGCGGCACGCGGCGACCGCGAGGCCCTCGACGCCCTGCTGGCCGCCGTACGGCCGGAGGTGCTGCGGCAGTGCGCCCGGCTGCTGCCCCACCGGCAGGACGCCGAGGAGGCCTGCCAGGACGCTCTGCTCGCGCTCGCCCACGGGATCACCGGGTTCGAGGGCCGCTCGTCGTTCGACACCTGGCTCTACCGGGTCACCGCCAACCGGGCCCGCTCCACCTACCGCACGTTGCGGCGACGGTGGCAGCGTGAGGCCGGCGGCGTCCCGCTGCCGGACCGGCCCGACCCACGCCGGACCAGCGTGGTCGCCGGCACCCGGCTCGACCTGCTCGACGCGCTCGACGCGGTCCCGCCGGACCTCGCCGAGGCGGTGACCCTGCGCGACGTGCTCGGTCTGAGCTACCGGGAGATCGCCGGCCTGCTCGACGTGCCGGAGGGGACCGTGAAGTCCCGCATCCACGAGGCCCGCCGGCAGCTCCGGGCACGGCTGTCCGATGCGTGACCCGGCCCGCCGCCGGCGCCGCCTCGCGGTCGGCGCAGGCGGGCGTCCCGGCGAGGGCGGCGAGGGCG
>NZ_RCVK01000417.1:0-8500 GCF_003667485.1 Micromonospora sp. BL1 | reverse complement strand
GGCCTGGCGGGGTGAGTCAGGGAGCGGCGGTGGCTCGGGCTGTGGTTACCAAGGTGGCGTTGTCGGGGGCCTCGGTGCCGTCGGGTAGCAGCAGCGTGTCCTCCAGGCCGATGCGGGTGTGCAGGCCACGCCGGACCGCCTCGGCGTACACCGGCCAGGTGGCCGGGCCCTCGCCGTGCAGCAGCACCGGCGGGTGCTCGCCGGGCAGCGCGCCGAGGATCGTCGCCGCGTCGGCGAGCGCCGTCTCGACCTGCTCGGCCATGCACTCGACGAGGATCCGTCCGGTGGGCGTGGACCAGCGGCGCCAGGCGTCGACCGCTGACGGCGTCCACAGACCGGCCTCGATCATCACGCCGCGCTCGTGCAGGGCGGCGGCGACCTCGGCCGCTCCGGGTTCGTGGGCGTTGACCGAGGCGAAGTCGGGCAGCACCGTCCAGGCGCGGACGGCGGCGACCCGCTCGGCCGGGTCGGGGACGATCCAGGCGCCGGTGCTCACGCCGACCGGCAGGCCGGGACGGGCGTCGCGGATGGCGGTGACCGCAGCGGCGATCACCGCCGGGTCGAGCGACTCGGCGCCGCTGTCGTCGCGCGGGTGCACGTGCACCGCCGCCACCCCGGCGGTCGCGCAGCGCACCGCGTCGGCGGCCAGTTCGGCCGGGGTGACCGGCACGGCGGGGTGCTCGTCCCGCCGTCGTGTGCCGTTGAGACACGCCTTCAGCACCGGTGTGCGCCTCTCCTGGGTCGGCGGCCGCGACAAGGGCGGCCGGTCAGTCGGGCCGGCGGGAGTCGAGGTCGTTCTCGGCGTCGGCCATCGCGTCGGCGTCGATGTGCTCGGCGAACTCGGCCGCCTCGGCGCTCTGCGCGGCCAGCGCGTCCTTCACCGCCCGGATCGCCACCCCGGCCGGGTAGCCCTTGCGCGCCAGCATGCCGACCAGGCGCCGGAACACCGCGTCGGGCTCGCCGCGGGTGCTGCGCAGTTTGCGCTCCACCAGGGCGCGGGCGGTCTGCGCCTCGGTCTCCTCGTCCAGCCCGTCCAGGGCCGCGCCGGCCACCTCGCCGTCGACGCCGCGCTGGCGCAGCTCGTTGGCGAGCGCCCGGCGGGCCAGCCCGCGGCCGTTGTGCCGGCTGCTCACCCAGGCACGTGCGAAGGCGGCGTCGTCGACGATGCCGACCTCGTCGTACCGGTCGAGGACCTGCTCGGCGACCTCCTCGGAGATGCCGCGGCGGGCCAGCGCACCGGCCAGCTCGGCCCGGGTACGCGGGCGCACCGCGAGCTGCCGCAGGCAGATCTCCCGGGCCACCTCGGCCTCGTCGCGCGGCGGAGCCGGAGCCTCCCCTGCATCGGGCTCCGCCGCGCGATCACGGCGTCCCCGGCGAGGCCGGGGCGTACCTGTGGCGTCGCCCGTACGGGGTGGGCCGGCATCCCAGCCCCGGCCCGTACGGGCGCGTCGTCCTGCCACGGGTCAGCGGATCAGAAGTCGACCGGCGGCAGCTCCGGGCCGCCGGTGGCGTCACCGGCACCGCCGGTGCCGACGCCGAGCTTCTCCAGGATCTTCTTCTCGATCTCGGCCGCCACGTCCGGGTTCTCGCGGAGGAACTCGCGGGCCTTCTCCTTGCCCTGGCCGAGCTGGTCACCGTCGTAGGTGTACCAGGCGCCGGACTTGCGGATGATCGCCTGCTCCACGCCGACGTCGATCAGCGAGCCCTCGCGGGAGATGCCCTTGCCGTACATGATGTCGAACTCGGCCTGCTTGAACGGCGCGGCGACCTTGTTCTTCACGACCTTGACCCGGGTGCGGTTACCGACCACGTCGGTGCCGTCCTTGAGGCTCTCGATGCGGCGCACGTCGAGCCGGACCGAGGCGTAGAACTTCAGCGCACGGCCACCGGTGGTGGTCTCCGGGCTGCCGAACATCACGCCGATCTTCTCGCGGAGCTGGTTGATGAAGATCGCGGTGGTGCCGGTGTTGTTGAGCACACCGGTGATCTTCCGCAGCGCCTGGCTCATCAGCCGGGCCTGGAGGCCGACGTGGCTGTCGCCCATCTCGCCCTCGATCTCGGCGCGCGGCACCAGGGCCGCCACCGAGTCGATCACGATGATGTCGATCGCGCCGGAGCGGACCAGCATGTCCGCGATCTCCAGCGCCTGCTCGCCGGTGTCCGGCTGGGAGACCAGCAGGGCGTCGGTGTCGACGCCGAGGGCCCGCGCGTACTCCGGGTCGAGCGCGTGCTCGGCGTCGATGAACGCGGCGATGCCGCCGGCGCGCTGGGCGTTCGCCACCGCGTGCAGGGCGACGGTGGTCTTACCGCTGGACTCCGGACCGTAGATCTCGACCACGCGGCCGCGGGGCAGACCGCCCACGCCGAGCGCCACGTCGAGCGCGATGGAGCCGGTCGGGATGACAGCCGTCTGCACGACGGGCCGCTCCCCCAGCCGCATCACCGAACCCTTGCCGAACTGCTTGTCGATCTGAGCGAGAGCAAGGTCGAGCGCCTTCTCCCGGTCAGGCCCTGCTGCCATCGTTGCCACCCCTGCCTTCGCCGGCGTCTTTCCTGAGCTTCGCGTCACGCGGGACACGCTAGGCGCTGGGTCCGACAGAAAACCAGCCGACGGGCCGTGAGCTGTGGACGAGCACCCCGCTGTGGACAATAGCCGAACAGGTGTACGACTGGGCAAGCGACACGCGGGATCGGCGAAAAGGCTGCTCAGCGTAGTCGGGCGGGCACCCGGTCCGGGTATGCGGCGACCACGGCACGCCACACCACGTGCGTTTCCTCACCGGCGGCGAGGGCCTGCTCGATGGTCCGCCCGCCGAGCTGGGGCAGCACCTGGTCGCTGGCGATGCTGGCCGCGTACCCCGGGCCGAACGCCTCCTCCAGCCGCGTCCAGAAGTCGGTCAGCCGCACGTGTTCAGTCCTCCTCGTCGAGTGGTGCAGTGCCGGTACGGCGCAGCGCCAGCGCCACCAGCGGCACCACCGCGATCGCCGACAGCAGGGTGAGCGTCGGGTACCCCACGGCTCGCATGACGAACCCGCTCGCCGCCGCCGCGCCCGCCCCGGCCAGCCCCATGAGCAGGTCGGACAGGCCCTGCACGCCGGGCCGGTCGGCGGTGGGCACCGACTCCGACAGCAGCGTCGAGCCCGCCACCATCGTGCCCGACCAGCCCAGCCCGAGCAGCGTCAGCCCCACCGACAGCAGCGGCGTGTGGTGCCCGGCGGTGCCGGACACCGCGCACGCGGCCAGCAGCAGCGCCACCCCGCCGAGGATCACCGGGCGCCGGCCGACCCGGTCGGTGAGCCACCCCACCACCGGCGACAGCGCGTACATGCCGGCGATGTGCAGGCTCAGCACCAGGCCGACCACCGGCAGCACGTCCTCGTCGGAGTGCCACTCGCCGAGGTGCACCGGGGTCATCGACATCACCGCGACCATCACCAGGTGCCCCACCGCGACCGCGGCGATGCCGAGGCGGGCGGCCGGCCGCCCGCGTACCGTGCGCCACGCGGCGACCATGCCACCGCGGCGGGTGACCGCCGGTGCGACGCCCGGCGCCGGCTCGGCCGCCGTCAGCCGGCGCGCGGTGAGCAGCGGGTCCGGCCGCAGCAGGACCAGGAGTACGACGGCGGTGAGCGTGAACGCGACGGCGCTGAAGGCGAACGGGCCGGCCAGCGCCGGCAGGCCCCAGCCCCGGGTCGTCTCGTCGGCGAGCGCGGCGAAGTTCGGCGCGGCCACCGCGCCGATGGTGGTCGCCCACACCACCAGCGAGAGCTGCCGCCCCCGGCGCTGCGGCTCGGCCAGGTCCACAGCCGTGTAGCGGGCCTGGAGGTTGGCCGCCGTGCCGCCGCCGAACAGCAGCATGCCGACGAAGAGCAACGGCACCAGGCGCGTCACGGTGGCGACCACCACCAGCACGCCGCCGACCGCGCCGACCGCGTACGCGAGGACCAGCCCCGGCCGTCGGCCACGCGCGGCCATGAGCCGGGTGACGGGGATGGCGAGCAGCGCGGCGCCGACCACACCGGCGCTCTGCGCCAGCCCGGCCAGGGCGGTGCCGGCCACCCGGGCGGCGAGCAGCGCGCCGACCGAGATGCCGATGGTGACGCCGATGCCGCCGATGATCTGGGTGAGGAACAGCAGCCGGACGGTACGCCGCTGGATTCCGGCGACGTCGGGCCGGGGCGGGGCCGGCGCGGTCAGGTCGGTGGACATGCGCGCTCCTGGTGAGGACGGATGCCTCATCCTCCCCCGCCGGTCCGTCCGACCGGCAACCCGGTTTCGCTACAGGCCGAGACCCCGGCCGATGATCTCCTTCATGATCTCGGTGGTGCCGCCGTAGATGGTCTGCACCCGGCTGTCCAGCCACGCCTTCGCCACCGGGTACTCCGCCATGAAGCCGTAGCCGCCGTGCAGCTGCACGCACCGGTCGGCCACCCTGGTCTGCAGCTCGGTGGTCCACCACTTGGCCTTCGCCGCGTCGGTCACCGACAGGCGGCTCGCGTTGAACTCGGCGATGCAGTGGTTGACGAACGTGCGCGCGATGGTGACCTCGGTGTCCAGCTCGGCCAGCAGGAACCGGTTGTGCTGGAACCGGCCGATCGGCCGCCCGAACGCCTCGCGGGAGCGGGCGTACTCGATGGTGAGCGCGAGCAGCTTCTCGCAGGCCGCCACCGCGGCGACGGCGATGCTCAGCCGTTCCCGGGGCAGGTTGGCCATCAGGTGGTAGAAGCCGTGGTTCTCGGTGCCGATCAGGTTCTCCGCCGGCACCCGGCAGTCGTCGAAGAACAGCTCAGCGGTGTCGTTGGCCTTCAACCCGACCTTGGCCAGCCGGCGGCCCCGGCTGAAGCCCGGTGTGCCGCTCTCCACCACGACCAGGCTCACCCCGTGGGCGCCCTGGGCCGGCGCGGTCTTGACCACCACGACCACCAGGTCGGCCATCTCACCGTTGGTGATGAACGTCTTCTGCCCGTTGAGGACCAGGCTGTCGCCGTCGCGCACCGCGCCGGTGCGGATGCCGGCCAGGTCGCTGCCCGCGCCCGGCTCGCTCATCGCGATCGCGGTGACCAGGTCGCCGGAGCAGAAGCCCGGCAGCCACCGCTTGCGCTGGTCGTCGGTGGTCAGCTCGGTCAGGTACGGCGCGACCACGTCGTTGTGCAGCCCGAACCCGAGGCCCGAGCACCCGGACGCGACGATCTCCTCGTCCAGCACCGCGTTGAACCGGAAGTCGCGCTGCCCGCCGCCGCCGTACTCGGGGTCGACGTCCGGGCCGAGCAGCCCGGCGGCGCCGGCGGCCCGCCACACCTCCCGGTCGACGATCCCGTCGGCCTCCCAGCGCTCGTGGTGCGGCACCGCCTCCCGGGTCAGGAACCGGCGGCACAGGTCGCGGAACTCGTCGTGGACGGGCTCGTAGAGATGCTGCTCCATGGCGGCCAGTCTGGCACCGCTCACCCGTCCTGGACAGGGGTGAGCGCCGCTCGCAGCCGGCGCTCCCGGCGGCCGGTACGCACGGCTTCGGCCAGCACCGCGACCAGGACGATCCCGAACCCGACCCCGGCGAGTTCCCACCCGGCGCGGATGGCGAGCACGATCAGCGGGCCGAGCAGCACCAGGCCGCCGGCCGCCCCGAACAGCGCTCCCCGGCGTACCGCGGAGAGGTCGTCCGTCACCACCGCACGCCCCGCCTCGTCGGCGGGCGGCTCGCCCCGGCGCAGCGCGGTCTCGGTGACCGCCCAGGCGGCGGCCCGGTCCGCCTCGGCGGGGCGCGGCTTCCCGAACCGGCTCAGCGTGAAGAAGAACGCGAACCCCCAGATCACCGCGCCCAGACCGGCACGGACCACCGCGACCTGCGCGGACCCGTCCCACTCCTCCCAGAGCCGGACGGGCAGCCAGAGGAGGCCGGCGAACAGCATGGAGGCCACGTACGGGCCGGGAGCGCCGAACCGGAGCAGTGACACACGAGGTCGGGAGTCGGCCATGCCCGGATCGTATCCCTGCGTGTCGATCCGTGAGCCCTCTGTGGACGGTGGCGGACGGGCGGCGGACAGACCAGGATGGCCGGATGAGCACACTCACGGGGAAACAGGTCGCCGAGGCCGGGCTGGACGGGTGGACGTACCTGCTGGGGGCGTTGCAGACGCGCATCCGTACCCCCGGTTTCGCAGCCGGACTGGCGTTGGTGGCCGCGGTGGGCGCGGAGGCCGAGCGGGTCGACCATCATCCGGACCTGGACCTGCGCTACACCCACGTCGACGTGCGGCTGTGGTCGCACGACGCGGGCGGCGTGACCCAGCGTGACCTGCGGCTGGCCCGGACGATCTCGGCGCTGGCCGCCGACGCCGGGCTGACCCTGTCGGCGGCCGGGCTCGCCCGCCTGGAACTCGCGCTGGACACCCCGGAGCACGCGGCGGTGCTGCCGTTCTGGCGGGCGGTCCTGGCCTGGCGGTCGCCGGACGGCCGGGGCCCGGACGACGACGAGGTACGCGACCCGGACGGCGTGCTGCCGACGGTCTGGTTCCAGCGTTCCGCCCGGGACGAGCCCCGGCAGCGGTGGCACCCGGACGTGTGGGTCGACCCGGCCGATGTGGACGCGCGCATCGCTGCGGCGCTGGCGGCCGGCGGCACGCTGGTCAGCGACGCGGAGGCGCCGAGCTTCTGGGTGCTCGCCGACCCGGACGGCAACCGCGTCTGCCTCTGCACCTGGCAACAGCGCTCCTGAGTCAGCGCAGCGCCTTGGCGGCCACCTTCAGGTCGGCGACCAGCCCCTCGTACGCGACGTCCTGGTTGTCGGCACGCAGCACCGCGGACGGGTGGATGGTGGCGAGCAGCCGGGCCGCCGGGGCGTCGGCCACAGCGCCCGTCCGGTCCACCGGCACCCGCTCGAAGTCCTCCGGGTGCTGGGCGGCGGCGGGCCAGGGCATCAGCTCACCGCGCTGCTTCGTCACCCGGAAGCTCGGGCCGAGCAGCGCCTTGGCGGCGGTGGCGCCGAGCACGACCACGATCTCCGGGCGCAGCCGGGCGAACTCGGCGACCAGCCAGGGCCGGCAGGCGGTGACGTGCACCCGGTCCGGGGTCTGGTGGATGCGCCGCTTGCCGCGCAGCTCGAACCGGAAGTGCTTCACGGCGTTCGTCAGGTAGATCTGGGCCGGGTCCAGCGCCGCGTCGTCGACGGCCTTGCGCAGCAGCCGTCCGGCCGGGCCGACGAACGGCAGTCCCTTCTGGTCCTCGATGTCGCCCGGCTGCTCGCCGACGAAGACCACGCGCGCGTGTTCGTCGCCGCGGCCGAAGACGGTCTGGGTGGCGTCCCGGTACAGCTCGCAGCCCCGGCAGCCGCCCGCCGCGGCGCGCAGCTCGTCGATGGTGTCCGCCGACGGCGGGATGAACTCCTGCGCTCCGGGGGCGCTCTCGGTCTCGGCCATGCCGACCGTTCTACCCCGTCGGGCGGCACCCACGCGAGCGCTTGCCGCGATCAGGCGGTGAAGGTCGGGGTGGGCCGGGTGGCGCGGGCGAGCGCGTCGGCGAGCGCGGGGATGTCGGCCTCGTCCAGCGCGCTCACCGAGACGCGCACGGCGGGGGCGGCGGCGATCCGGTACAGGCCGCCGGGGGCGAGCGACCACCCGGCGTCGCGCAGCGTCGTGACCGCCACCGTCTCGTCGGGCACCGGCACCCACACGTTGATCCCGGTACGCCCGTGCGCGGCCACCCCGCGCGCGGCGAGCGCGGCCACCAGCCCGTCGCGCCGCCTGTCGTAGCTGTCCGCCGCGTGCCGCACCAGCCCGGCGGTGGCCGGGTCGCGCCAGAGCGACAGGACCAGGCGTTGCAGCACCGTGGAGACCCAGCCGGCGCCGACCCGCGCCCGCCCGGCGACCCGGGCCACTGTGGCCTCGTCACCGGCCAGCACAGCCAGCCGCAGGTCGGGCCCGTAGGGCTTGCTCACCGACCGGACGAAGGCCCACGCCGGGGTCGCCCCGGCGAGCGGGCACAGGGGTACGCGGGCCAGCTCGGCGGCGTGGTCGTCCTCGATCAGCAGCAGGTCGGCGCGGCCGGCGAGCAGCGTCCGCAGCGCGTCGGCCCGGCCGGCGGACACGGCGGCGCCGGTCGGGTTCTGCGCCCGGCTGGTCACCACGAGCGCCCGGACCCCGGCGGCCAGCGCCGCCCGGACGCCGCCGACGGTGGGGCCCTCGTCGTCCACCGGCACCCCGACGGTACGCAGCCCGAGCGCGGCGATCAGGTCGAGCAGGTTGGCCCAGCCCGGATCCTCCACCGCCACCGCGTCACCGGGCCGCAGGTGGGCGGCGAGCAGCCGTTCGATGCCGTCGAGCGCGCCGCCGGTGACTGTCAGCCCGCCGGCCGGCACCCCGTCCGCGGTGAGCCGGTCCCGGGCCAGGGCGGCCAGGTCGGGCAGCACGGCGTCGGTCGCGTACCCGCCCGGGGGTCCGATCTCGGCGGCGAGCGCGGCCAGGTGCGGCCCGGTGACGCGGTGGCGGTGGAGGATCCGGGCTGGGC
>NZ_RCVK01000153.1:0-8662 GCF_003667485.1 Micromonospora sp. BL1 | reverse complement strand
GGGTGGGGTAGCCTAACGATCGTTCAGGTCGGTGGGCGCCCTGTGCGGGGGGCCGTGGCAACGGGAGTCGGCGTGACGCTCGACGGTGAGGCTCTGGAGCAGCTACGCAAGCGCGCCCGCGCCGGCGGAGCGGACAAGTACCACGCGGCCAACGCCGCGAAGGGGAAGCTGTTCGCCCGTGAGCGAGTGGCGTACCTGGTCGACGAGGGCTCCTTCGTCGAGGACGGGCTCTACGCCAACGCCATGGCCGACGGTCTGCCCGCCGACGGCGTGGTCACCGGCACCGCCACGATCGACGGCCGCCAGGTCTGCCTGATGGCCAACGACTCCACGGTCAAGGCCGGCAGCTGGGGCGCGCGTACCGTCGAGAAGATCATCCGGATCATCGAGCGGGCCTACGCGACCGGCGTCCCGATGGTCTACCTGGTCGACTCGGCCGGCGCCCGGATCACCGACCAGGTCGACCTGTTCCCGGGCCGGCGCGGCGCCGGCAAGATCTTCTGGAACCAGGTCCGCGCCTCCGGCTCGATCCCGCAGGTCTGCGCGCTGTTCGGGCCGAGCGCGGCGGGCGGGGCCTACATCCCGGCGTTCTGCGACGTGGTCGCCATGGTGGACGGCAACGCCAGCATGTACCTCGGCTCCGACCGCATGGTCGAGATGGTCACCGGCGAGAAGACCACGCTGGAGGCGATGGGCGGCGCCAAGGTGCACTGCGCCGAGTCCGGCGTGGGTCACTTCCTCTGCAAGACCGAGAACGACGCGCTCGACGTGGTGCGGACGTACCTGTCGTACCTGCCCTCGAACTGGAAGCAGGACCCGCCGGCCGCCGAGGCCGTGGACGCGCCGGAGAAGGCCGACCTGGCCGCGTTGGTCCCGGCCAGCGAGCGGCAGGCGTTCGACATGCGCCGGTACGTCAAGGGTCTGCTCGACTCCGGCAGCTTCTTCGAGATCCAGGCGCTGTGGGCCAAGGAGCTGACCATCGGGTTCGGCCGGCTGAACGGCGAGGTCGTCGGCGTGGTCGGCAACAACTCGATGTTCAAGGGCGGCGTGCTCTTCGTCGACTCGGCCGACAAGGCGACCCGGTTCGTGCAGCTCTGCGACGCGTTCAACGTGCCGCTGCTGTTCCTCAGCGACGTGCCCGGGTTCATGGTCGGCAGCGCGGTGGAGAAGCAGGGCATCATCCGGCACGGCGCGAAGATGATCACGGCGATCTCCGAGGCGACCGTACCCAAGATCTGTGTGGTGGTCCGCAAGGCGTACGGCGCGGGTCTGTACGCGATGGCCGGTCCCGGCTTCGAGCCGGACGCCACGATCGCGCTGCCCACCGCGAAGATCGCGGTGATGGGCGCGGAGGCCGCGGTGAACGCGGTCTACGCCAACAAGATCGCCGCCATCTCCGACGAGGCCGAGCGGGCCGCGTTCGTGGCCGCGAAGCGCGAGGAGTACGAGCGCGACATCGACGTGGTCCGCCTCGCCAGCGAGCTGGTGGTGGACGCGATCGTCGAGCCGCACGAGCTGCGCGCCGAGCTGGTCCGCCGGTTCGCCGCCGCGCGCGGCAAGGAGCGGCACTTCTCCCGGCGCCGGCACGGCGTCACCCCCGTCTGACCGGCCCACGCACCCGGTTCGACCCACCCACGCCCCGGCGTCACGAGCGCCCGGCCCGTCCGTACCGCGTCCCACCAGGAGGATCAGATGGACTTCCGGCTCAGCGACGAACAGGAGGCGCTGCGCTCCAGCGTGCGGGAGTTCGCCCGCGAGGTGGTCGCACCCACCATCGCCGAGCACTACGAGCAGCACACCTTCCCGTACGAGATCGTCCGTCAGATGGGCAAGATGGGCCTGTTCGGGCTGCCCTTCGCGGAGGAGCACGGTGGCATGGGCGGCGACTACTTCGCGCTCTGCCTGGCGCTGGAGGAGCTGGCCCGGGTCGACTCCAGCGTGGCGATCACGCTGGAGGCGGCGGTGTCGCTCGGCGCGATGCCGATCTACCGGTTCGGCACCGAGGAGCAGAAGGCGCAGTGGCTGCCGAAGCTGCTCAGCGGTGAGGCGCTGGCCGGGTTCGGGCTCACCGAGCCGGGCACCGGGTCGGACGCGGCCGGCACCCGGACGCGGGCCGTCCTGGACGGCGACGAGTGGGTGATCAACGGCTCGAAGGCGTTCATCACCAACTCCGGCACCGACATCACCGCGCTGGTCACCGTCACCGCCGTCACCGGTACGCGGCCGGACGGCGGCAAGGAGCTGTCCACGATCATCGTGCCGTCGGGCACGCCCGGTTTCACCGTCGCGCCCGGCTACTCCAAGGTCGGCTGGACGGCTTCGGACACGCACGAGCTGACGTTCGACGACTGCCGGGTGCCGGCGGCGAACCTGCTCGGCGAGCGCGGCCGGGGCTTCGCGCAGTTCCTGCGCATCCTGGACGAGGGCCGGATCGCCATCGCTGCGCTCGCCGTCGGCCTGGCCCAGGGCTGCGTGGACGAGTCGATCAAGTACGCGAAGGAGCGCCAGGCGTTCGGTCAGCCGATCGGCAACTACCAGGCGATCCAGTTCAAGATCGCGGACATGGAGATGAAGGCGCACACGGCCCGGCTGGCCTACTACGACGCGGCCGCCCGGATGCTCGCCGGTGAGCCGTTCAAGCGCCAGGCGGCCATCGCCAAGCTGCACGCCTCCACCGTCGCCGTGGACAACGCCCGCGAGGCGACGCAGATCCACGGCGGGTACGGCTTCATGAACGAGTACCCGGTGGCCCGCTTCTGGCGCGACTCCAAGATCCTGGAGATCGGCGAGGGCACCAGCGAGGTGCAGCGCATGATCATCGCGCGCGACCTCGGCATGTGAGGACGCCCGAAACCGCGCCCTGTCGGATATCGGCAGTGGACGGTCGGGTGGTTGACGATGGGCTGTGGAGCGTCGGAGTCCATCCGTAATCTTCGTGCCCATGACTCCGGATCATGACCGTGCGCGGGGCCCGGGCGGTCGTACCGGTCTGTCCGATCTGCTGCGCGGGCACCGGCTCGCCGTCGGCCTGACCCAGGCCGAGCTGGCGGACCGGGCCGGCGTGGGCGTACGGACGGTCCGCGATCTGGAACGGGGGCGGGCCACCCGGCCCCAGCGCACCACCGTCGACCTGCTGGCCGACGCGCTCGGCCTGAGCGGTGACGAGCGGCGCGAGTTCGTCGACACCGCCCGGCCCCCGGCATCCCGTCTTCCCGCCGCCGGTGCCGCCGCCGACGATCCGCCGGTGGCGCTGCCCCAGCCCGTACCGCTGTTCGGCCGCGAACGGGACGTGGCGGAGGTGTCCGGCCTGCTCGACGCGTACCCGGTGGTGAGCCTGGTGGGGCTCGCCGGGGTGGGCAAGACGGCGCTGGCCGTCACAGTCGCGCACGCGCTGGCGGCCCGCCACCCAGCGGGCGTGGCCGGGGTGCTCGTGGGCGAGGGCTCGGACACCCCCGACGTGCTCGCCGCGTCGGTGTCGATGTTCGGCGTGAACCGGTTGGCCGACCTGTCCTGCCGGATCGGCGACCGGCGGGCGCTGCTGCTCGTCGACGCCGTCGACCGGGCGCCGGACGCGGTGGCCGGGGCGCTGCGCGTCCTGACCGCCGCCGTGCCGACGCTGCGGGTGCTGGTGACCGGCCGCCGCCCGGCGGGCCTGCCCGGCGAGCTGGTCCGGCCGGTCGCGCCGCTCGACGTGCCACCGGCCGGCGTCGAGCCCGCCGATCAGGCCGACCTGGACCGCTGGCCGGCGGCGGCGCTGTTCGCCGCCCGCTTCGCCCAGGCCCGCCGGGAACCGCCCACCCCGGCCGAGCTGCCGGCGCTGGCCGCGCTCGTACGCCGGCTCGGCGGACTGCCGCTCGCCATCGAGCTGATGGCGGCACGGGGACGCATCCTCGACGTCACCGAACTGCTCGACCGCTACGGCGACCGCGTCCTGGACCTGACCGGCGTACGCCCCGGCTGGGAGCCCGCCGACACGTCCGCCGGCACTGTGACGCTGCGCGACGCGGTGGCGAGCAGCTATCACCTGCTCGCCACCGCCGACCGGGCGGCGCTGCGGCGGCTGTCCGCGTTCCGTAACCGCTGGTCGGTCGAGCTGGCCGAGGAACTGCTCGCCGACGGCGGCCGGCGGTGGGACGCCGCGCCGTTGCTGGACCGGCTGCGCGAGCTGGGCCTGCTCAGCGTCCGAGGCACCGGCCCGTTCCGGTTCCGCCTGCTGGACGCGGTCCGTGACTTCGCCGCGGAACAGGCCGACGCCGACGGCGAGACCGCCCGGATCCGGATGCGGCACGCGGCGGTGATCGCCGGTCTGGTCCACCGCACCGCGCCGGGCCTGGTGGGCGCACAGATGTCCGGTGCGGTGCGCGCGCTCGACGAGGCGACGAGCGACATCACCGCCGCGCTGACGTACGCCGCCGAGCACGCGCCGGAGACCGCGCTCCTGCTCGCCGCCTCACTGCCGCGATGGTGGCGGCTGCGCGGGCGGGACGTCTCCGGCCGCCGTCGGCTGCGTCGGCTGCTCGCCGATCCGCGTACCGCGGGTGCCCGGCCCACGCTGCGGGCCTGGGCCATGCTCGGCGCGGCCCGGCTGGCCGCCGAGCACGGCGCGGGCGCGGAGGAACTGCCGGCGGCCCGGGCCGCCCTGGTCGTCTTCGCCGAGGCGGGCGACGTGACCGGCGAGCTGTCCGCCCGTTCGGTGCTCTGCGCGCTGCTGCTCGGGCTCGGCGCGCACGACGAGGCCCGCGAGCAGGCCGAGGCCGCGCTGGCGGCGGCCACCCGGCACCACCGGGTACGCGAGATGGCCGTCGCCCAGGCGCACCTGACCTGGCACGACGTACGCGAAGGGCGGCTGGCCGGCGCCCGACGGCGGCTGGCCACCGTCGACCGGCTGGCGGCACAGTGCGGTGACCAGCGCCTGCGTGTGCTGGCGCGGGCCGATCAGGCCGAGCTGACCCGCCTGGAGGGCCGGTTCGCCGAGGCGGTCGAGCAGGGGCGCCGGGTGGCCGCCGCGCTCGCGGAGCTGGGCGATCCCGGGCGGCGGCGCCGGACGGTCGGGGCGGTCGGGTTGGCGCTCGCCCACGCCGGGCGCACCGACGAGGCGCTGGCCACCGTCGCCGAGCTGTGGCCGTCGGGCGCGGTGCCGGGCCGGCGCCGTCCACCAGCGGTGGAGATGCTCGACCCGCCCGGCGCGGGCGGGGACGCCCGCACCGAGGACGCGCTGCGCGGGTTGATCGAGGGCCACGTGGCGCTGCACCGGGGAGACCGGGAGCTGGCGGCGGAGTGGTTCGCCGCGGCTGCGGACGCGGCGGAGGGAGTCGCCGACCGGCGGGATCTGGTCGAGGCGCTCGTGGGGCTGGCGGTCAGTACCGCTGACCCGCGTGTGCTGGACCGGCTGGACGCGGCGCGGCAGGTCACCGGCGTCAGCCTGCTACCGCAGGAGGAGGAGTTGCTGTTCTCCCTGTCGGCCCGGCGCGGGCGATGAGCGCCGGTGGACGGCGGGTCGCGTCGGCCGGGCACGGGGAGGCGGAGGGCGCGGGGGTGGCGCGAGCGAAGTAGCCCCCTGGTGCTGCCCCTCGCTCCACGCTCGCGCCAGCACCCCCCGGTGCCCCCCGCTGCCGGAAGACTACCGAGGCGTGACGACCGATTCGCGAATATACGGACCGCTTTGTCCGGCTGCCCTGGCGGTTCTGCCGGTCATTCTGCCGGTGAGTCGCGGACCTTCAGGCGGCGTCGTCGGCCGGCTCGGTGCTGCCGGCGGTGGCGCCCGGATGGACCGCGTCGCGCACCCGGCGCAGCCCGTCCAGCAGCCCGTCGAGCTGTGCCGGGTCGAGCTGGCTGGTGAACCACTGCTCGATGATCCGCAGATGGCCGGGAAGGACATCGTCCAGCCGGCTCAGGCCGGCGGTGGTCACCACCGCGAAGGAGCTGCGCCGGTCGGACGGGCAGGCGCGCCGGCAGATCAGCCCGTCCCGCTCCATCCGGTCCACCACGCGGGTCACGCCGCTGGTGGAGAGCGAGGTCTGTGCGGCCAGATCGGTCATCCGCAGCTGGTTGTTGGGTGAGCGGGCGAGCCGGGTCAGCACCTCGAACTCGACCGGGGAGAGGCCGTGCTCCTCGAACTGGGCGGCGAACCGGGCGGCGAGCCCGGCATGCGCCTCGACGAGCAGGCCGACGGCAGTGATCCGGGGGTCGTCGAACACGTTCTGGTCCACGCCACCATCCTAGCAACACTTGACACAGGGAATATTGTCTCAACTATAGTTGCTCAGTCAGTCGTTGGGCTCCTAAACATTCTTCTCCGGAGGAGAGCATCATGACCAGCAGCACCGAGGCGACTACCCGCGACTGGGAGGGTCTCACCATCCCCACCCCCGGCACCTACGTGCTGGACGCCGCGCACAAGCGTGTCGGCTTCGTCGCGCGGCACATGATGGTCAGCAAGGTACGCGGTGAGTTCGCGGACGCCACCGCCACCATCACCGTCACCGACGACCCGATGCAGTCCACGGTCACCGCCAGCATCCAGGCGGCCAGCATCAACACCGCCCAGGCCGACCGCGACGCGCACCTGCGCAGCCCGGAGTTCCTCGACGCGGAGCAGTTCCCGACGCTGGAGTTCCGCAGCACCGAGGTGAAGTCCCGCGACGGCAACGAGTTCGTGCTCGTCGGCGAGCTGACCATCAAGGGCGTGACCCGTCAGGTCGAGCTCGAGGTGGAGTTCGAGGGCGTCGGCCGCAGCCCGTTCGGGCAGGACATCTTCGGCTTCTCCGCCTCCACCGAGATCGACCGCGAGGACTTCGGCCTGACCTGGAACGTGGCGCTGGAGACCGGCGGCGTCCTGGTCGGCCGCAAGGTCAAGATCGAGATCGAGGGTGAGGCCATCCGCCAGGGCTGAGCCCGGCACCGGCCCGCAGCGCCCGCACCGTCCGCCGACGGTGCGGGCCCTTCTCGCGTACGCCCCGGCGGTGCGAATCGTCACGTGAAGTTCTCCGCCAAGGACGCGCTGGTGACGGCGGTGACGGGGTACAGGTGCAGACCTGTCGCCCGTCCAGCCGGGCGGCGGGGTGGGCGCACTTACGCCCACCACGCGAATGGTTCACAATGCGTTGCGGAACGGTACGGTTCCGTCGCACCGGCGCCGGGAGGACACATGGGCAGAGACGTCGAGCAGGGCGCCTTCTCCCGGGAGGATCGGGTCCGCTACCGGCAGAAGGTCCGGCGATGTCTGGACGTGTTCGCGCTGATGCTCGACGACTTCGGCTTCGACGCCGACCGCCCGATGACCGGGCTGGAGATCGAGCTGAACCTGATCGACGCCGCCGCCGAACCGGCGATGCGCAACGACCAGATCCTGGCCGACATCGCCGACCCGCTGTTCCAGACCGAACTGGGGCAGTTCAACCTCGAACTGAACGCCTCGCCCCGGCTGATCGAGGGCGGCGGCTTCGCCGACTACGAGCAGGACCTGCGCAGCAGCCTCAGCCGCGCCGACGAGCGGGCCGCCAAGTCCGACGCGACGATCATGATGGTCGGCATCCTGCCCACGCTCACCGAACGCCACCTGGTCGCCGACAACCTCTCCACGAACGAGCGGTACCGGGTCCTCAACGACCAGATCGTGGGCGCCCGCGGCGAGGACATCGAACTGGACATCAACGGCGTGGAGCGGCTGCGTACGCACACCGACTCGATCGCGCCGGAGGCCGCCTGCACCAGCCTCCAGTTCCACCTCCAGGTCGCGCCGGACAGCTTCGCCGACTACTGGAACGCCTCCCAGGCGATCGCCGGCGTACAGGTCGCCGTCGGCGCCAACTCGCCGTTCCTCTACGGCCGGCAGCTCTGGGCGGAGACCCGGATCGCGCTGTTCCAGCAGGCCACCGACACCCGGCCCGACGAGCTGAAGGCCCAGGGCGTACGCCCCCGGGTGTGGTTCGGCGAGCGCTGGATCACCTCGATCTTCGACCTGTTCGAGGAGAACGTCCGCTACTTCCCGCCGCTGCTGCCCATCTGCGAGGAGGAGGACCCGGTCGAGGTGCTGCACGCCGGTGGCGTGCCCCAGCTCGGTGAGCTGCGACTGCACAACGGCACCGTCTACCGCTGGAACCGGCCGGTCTACGACATCATGAACGACCGCCCGCACCTGCGGGTGGAGAACCGGGTGCTGCCCGCCGGCCCGACGGTGGTGGACATGCTCGCCAACGCGGCGTTCTACTTCGGGCTGGCCCGCGGCCTCGCCGAGGCGGACCGTCCCATCTGGAGCCAGCTGACGTTCAGCTCCGCGGAGGAGAACTTCCACGCCGCCGCCCGGCGCGGCATCGAGGCGGTCCTGCACTGGCCTCGGCTCGGCGACGTGCCGGTCACCAAGCTCGTCCTCGACACGCTGCTGCCGGTGGCCGCGCAGGGGCTGGACCGGTTCGGCGTCGCCCCGGCCGAGCGGGACCGCCTGCTCGGCGTGATCGAGGGCCGCTGCCGTACCGGCCGCAACGGTGCGGTCTGGCAGACCGAGACGGTGTGGACGGCCGAGCGGACCCGGGGCCTGGACCGGGAAGCCGCGCTGCACCACATGGTCCAGCGGTACGCCGAGCTGCAACGCGGCAACGAGCCCGTCCACACCTGGCCCGTCGACTGACCCCCCGGGCCCCCGGGGCCGCTCGGCCGTCCACAC
>NZ_RCVK01000414.1:0-8732 GCF_003667485.1 Micromonospora sp. BL1 | reverse complement strand
GTCGTCGTACCCCCTGCGGGCCGTGCGGGGCGACGGGCCGGGCGGGGCCGGGCGGTGGCCGAGCCGCCGTGGCCGGGGCGGATCCCGCCGCCGTCGCCGGCCGTGGTGCTGCCCACCCCGTTGCCGGCCGACGTGCGTGACGCCGCCGGGGAGCCGGTCGTGGTGAGCGCCCGGCTGGCGGTCAGCGCGGCGCCGGCCCGGCTCACCGTCGGCGACGGCCGCCCGGCCGAGATCACCGGGTGGGCCGGCCCGTGGCCGGTGGACGAGCGCTGGTGGGCGCCGGCCGAGGCGCGCCGCCGGGCCCGGTTCCAGGTGTGCCTGGCCGACGGCGCCGCCCTGTTGCTCGCGGTCGAGGGTGGGCAGTGGCTGGTGGAGGCGATCTATGACTGAGCACCGGAGAAGATCTTGGTACGAGAGCGCCCCTCCAGGGGCCGTCTCGTACCAAGATCTCGGGCGGTCGGGTGCAGGGCGAGGCGGGCACCGGTGAGCTTCCACAACCCGAAGATGCCGTGGTCCAAGCTGGAGCAGGTGCTCTCCGGGCGGGCCAAGGGCGAGCGGCACCTGCACGTGGTCGACCCGCTCGCGGTCGACGCCGACGGGGGCGACTCACCGGCCTGGAGCCGCAAACGCCAGGAATACCGGCCGCCGGAACTGGACCGCCCGGACGGCGTGGTGCCGTACGCGGAGCTGCACGCGCACTCCAACTTCAGCTTCCTCGACGGGGCCAGCCACCCGGAGGAGCTGGCCGAGGAGGCGGCCCGGCTCGGGCTGACCGCGCTCGCCGTCACCGACCACGACGGCTTCTACGGCGTGGTGCGCTTCGCCGAGGCGGCCCGCGCGCTGCGGCTGCCGACGATCTTCGGCGCGGAACTGTCCCTCGGGCTGCCCGGCCCGCAGAACGGCGAACCCGACCCGCTCGGCCGGCACCTGCTGGTGCTCGCACACGGCCACGAGGGGTACGCGCGCCTGGCCGCCACCATCTCCCGCGCCCAGCTGCGCGGCGGGGAGAAGGGCCGCCCGGTCTACGGCGAGCTGGAGGAGATCGCCGACGAGCTGCGCGACCACGTGCTGGTGCTCACCGGCTGCCGCAAGGGGCACGTGCCCGCGGCGCTGCTCACCGAGGGCGTCGACGCGGCGGCCCGGGAACTGGACCGGCTCACCGCGCTGTTCGGCGCGGAGACGGTGGCGGTGGAGCTGACCGACAACGGCCACCCGGTCGACGCCGACCGCAACGACGCGCTCGCCGAGCTGGCCGCCGCGGCCGGGCTGCCCACGGTGGCCACCAACAACGTGCACTACGCCACCCCGGGCCGGCGGCGGCTGGCCACCACCGTCGCGGCGGTCCGGGCCCGGCGCAGCCTCGACGAGATCGACGGCTGGCTGCCCGCCGCGGCCACCGCCCACCTGCGCAGCGGCGCGGAGATGGCGGCGCGGTTCGCCGCGTACCCGGGCGCGGTGGCGCGGGCCGCGGAATACGGTGCGGAACTCGCCTTCGACCTCCAGCTCGTGGCGCCGAAGCTGCCGGCGTACCCGGTGCCGCCCGGGCACACCGAGATGAGCTGGCTGCGCCGGCTGACCATGGACGGCGCCCGCGAGCGCTACGGCCCGCCCGAGGCGCACCCGGAGGCGTACGCGCAGCTGGAACACGAGCTGCGGATGATCGAAGACCTCGGTTTCCCCGGCTACTTCCTGGTGGTCTACGACATCGTCGCGTTCTGCCGCGCGCAGGACATCTACTGCCAGGGCCGGGGCTCGGCGGCCAACTCGGCGGTCTGCTACGCGCTGCGCATCACCAACGTGGACGCGGTCCGGCACCGGCTGCTGTTCGAACGGTTCCTCGCCCCGGAGCGCGACGGCCCGCCCGACATCGACGTGGACATCGAGTCCGACCGCCGGGAGGAGGTGATCCAGCACGTCTACGCCCGCTACGGCCGGGAGCACACCGCCCAGGTCGCCAACGTCATCTCGTACCGGCCCCGGTCGGCGGTGCGCGACGTCGCGAAGGCGTTCGGCTTCTCGCCCGGCCAGCAGGACGCCTGGAGCAAGCAGATCGACAGGTGGGGTTCGGTCGCCGCGGTCGACGTGGCGGACATCCCGGAGCAGGTGGTCGCGTACGCCAACGAGCTGGCCGGCGGCTCGGGGAGGTGGGCGGGGTTCCCCCGGCACCTGGGCATCCACTCCGGCGGCATGGTGATCTGCGACCGGCCGGTGATCGAGGTGTGCCCGGTGGAGTGGGGCCGGATGCCCGGCCGCAGCGTGCTCCAGTGGGACAAGGACGACTGCGCCGCCGTCGGCCTGGTCAAGTTCGACCTGCTCGGCCTCGGCATGCTCTCGGCGCTGCACTACGGCTACGACCTGATCGGGTCCAGCCTCGACCTGGGCGACATGGACCTGGACGACCCCGAGGTCTACGACATGCTCTGCCGGGCCGACTCGGTGGGCGTGTTCCAGGTGGAGAGCCGCGCCCAGATGGCCACGCTGCCCCGGCTCAAGCCGCGCGAGTTCTACGACCTGGTGGTGGAGGTGGCGCTGATCCGGCCCGGCCCGATCCAGGGCGGCTCGGTGCACCCGTACATCAGGCGCAAGAACGGCCAGGAGCCGGTCACGTACGCGCACCCGCTGATGCGCAACGCGCTGGAGAAGACGCTCGGCGTACCGCTGTTCCAGGAGCAGCTCATGCAGCTCGCCATCGACCTGGCCGGGTTCGACGCGGCCGGCGCCGACCAGCTGCGCCGGGCCATGGGGGCGAAACGCTCGGTGGAGCGGATGGCGCAGATCGCCGACCGGCTCTACGCCGGGATGGCCGAGCGGGGCATCACCGGCGAGCTGGCCGACGACGTCTACCGCAAGCTCACCGCGTTCGCCAGCTACGGCTTCCCGGAGAGCCACGCGATGAGCTTCGCCTACCTGGTGTACGCCAGCTCGTGGCTCAAGCGCTACCACCCGGGCCCGTTCCTGGCCGCGCTGCTCAACGCCCAGCCGATGGGGTTCTACTCGCCGCAGACGCTCGCCGACGACGCCCGCCGGCACGGCGTGGAGGTGCGCCGGCCGGACATCAACGCCAGCGGCGCCAAGGCGGTGCTGGAGTCCACCCCGCAGACCCGGTGGGGCAGCGTGCCGGGCGAGCCGCCGCACGCCTGGGGACTGGGCGGCCCGGCGGTACGGCTCGGGCTGGGCAGCGTCCGTACCCTCGGCGAGGACGTGGCCGAGCGGATCGAGGCGGAGCGGACCGCGCACGGGCCGTACCGGGACATGCCGGACCTGGCCCGCCGCGTCGGTCTCACCGCCGCGCAGCTGGAGGCGCTGGCCACCGCTGACGCCTTCGCCTGTTTCGGGCTGACCCGGCGGCAGGCCCTCTGGGCCGCCGGCGCGGCGGCCCAGGACCGGCCCGGCCGGCTGCCCGGCACGGTGACCGGCGCGGACCCGCCCACCCTGCCCGGCATGGCCGCGGTGGACCGCCTGGTCGCCGACGTCTGGGCCACCGGCCTGTCCCCGGAGAGCCACCCGGCCCGGTTCATCCGGGACCGGCTCGACGAACTGGGCGCGGTGCCGATCGCCCGGCTCGGCCAGGTGCCGCCCGGGCAGCGGATCCGGGTCGGCGGGATCGTCACCCACCGGCAGCGTCCGGCGACCGCCGGCGGCGTCACGTTCCTCAACCTGGAGGACGAGACCGGGATGCTGAATGTCACTTGCTCCCCGGGGTTGTGGCAGAGATACCGTCGAATCGCCCGCACCAGCGGAGCACTGGTGGTGCGGGGCCGGCTGCAGCGGCACGAGGGCGTCACGAACCTCACCGCGGACCGGCTGGACGCGATCGAGCCCCCCGTCACACCGGCATCCAGGGATTTCCGTTGATGGAGTGATCCACATTACGGTTTCTCCGGGCCGGAGGCGGGAGACTCCCGACGCGGGTGGGCAGAGCGGCCCACCCGGGGTATGGGGGATGAACCGATGACCTTTCACCGCACGTACGCCGGTGGCGTAGCCAACGCCCGACGGACCCGCCTCGGCGCCGACTGGGCGCCCACCCACGAGGCCGAGCCGCGGGAATACCAGGTGACCGACGGCCCGGTGGCCAACGACCAGCGCTCCCGCGCCGAGGACGACCCCGCCGGCGGCGGCGAGTCCTGAACCCGGGCCGGGGGGTGACTAGGCTCGGCGCGTGGAGCAGATCCGAACCCTCACCCCCCGCACCGCCGTCATCTGGTCGGTGCTCCGGGCCGAGCTGGACCGGCGGGCCGGCGAACAACTCTCCGTGCTCGACGTCGGCGGCGGGACCGGCGGCTTCGCCGTCCCGCTCGCCGAGGCCGGTCACCGGGTCACCGTGGTCGACGCCAGCCCCGACGCGCTCGCCGCGCTGACCCGCCGGGCCGCCGAGGCCGGGGTCGCCGATCGGGTACGCGCGACGCAGGGCGACGCCGACGCGCTCACCGGACTCGTCGAACCGGCCACCGTGGACCTGGTGCTCTGCCACTCCGTCCTCGAAGTGGTCGACGACCCGGAACCGGTGATGTCCGCGCTGGTCACCGCGTTGCGCCCGGGTGGCGCGGCGAGCGTGCTCGTCGCCGGCCGGGCCGCCGCCGTGTTCGGCCGGGCGATGAACGGGCAACTGGACGCCGCCGCCGCGCTCGCCGCCGACCCGCGCGGCACCACCGGCGGCCGGGACACGCTGCGCCGCCGCTACGACACCACCGACGCGAGCGCGCTGCTCACCGCCGCCGGCCTCGTCGTGGAGGAGATCCACGGGGTACGGGTGCTCGCCGACCTGCTCCCGGCCGCGGTCGCCGACGGGCAGCAGGCCGCCCTGGTGGAACTGGAGCGCGCCCTGGCGGCCCGGTCCCCGTACCGCGATCTCGCCGCCCAGCTGCACCTGTTCGCCCGCCGCCCGGCATGACCGGCCCGGCCCCCGATCCGGCTCCCGGCCCGCTGGACCGGGTGGCGCCCCGCTACGACGGCGCCGCCCTGACCGACGTGCTGCCCAGCGCGCTGGCGCTGCTCGGCGTGCCGGGCGCGGCCGACCGGCTCGGCCTGGCCCCGCGCCTGACCGGGGTACGCCGGATCGCGGTGCTGCTCGTCGACGGCCTCGGCTGGTACCAGATCCCCACCGCCGCCCCGTACGCCCCGACGCTCGCCGGCCTGGCCGCCACCGTCGGCCGGCCGCTCACCACCGGCTTCCCGTCCACCACGCCGACCAGCCTGGTCAGCCTCGGCACCGGCACCGGGGCCGGCGCGCACGGCGTGCTCGGCTTCACGGTCCGGGTGCCCGGCACCGACCGGGTGCTCAACCACGTCGACTGGGCCGGCGACCCGGACCCGGCGAGCTGGCAGCCGGTGCCCACCTGGTACCAGCGGGCCCGTGCCGCCGGGGTCGCCGTGACAGTGGTCAGCCGTCCCGAGTTCGCCGGCAGCGGCCTGACGCTCGCCGCCAACCGGGGCGGCGACTACCGGGGCGCGGCCGGCGTCGACGCGCTCGCCGCCCGGATGCTGGCGGCGCTCGCCGCCGGGGACGGCCCCGCCCTCGTCTCCGGCTACCACCCCGACCTGGACCGGCACGGGCACCTCAGCGGCGTGGACTCCGCGCCCTGGCGGGCCGCCGCCGCCGACGTGGACACGCTGCTGGCCCGGCTCGTCGACGGGCTGCCGCCGGACGCCGCGCTGCTGGTCACCGCCGACCACGGCCAGCTCGACGTGCCCGCCGCGCACCGGATCGACCTGGACGCCGACCCCCGCCTGCGGGCCGGGGTACGGGTGGTCGCCGGCGAGCCCCGCGTCCGCTACCTGCACGTCGAGCCGGGTGCCGAGGCCGACGTGACGGCCGCCTGGACCGAGGTGCTGGGCCCGGCCGCGCACGTGCTGACCCGGGCCGAGGCGGTGGCGACCGGCTGGTTCGGGCCGGTGCCCGAGGCACACCTGACCCGGATCGGCGACGTGGTGGTGGTCTGCCGGGACACGTACGCGGTGGTCGCCACCCGCTCCGAGCCGCCGATGGCGTCGCGGCTGGTGGCGTACCACGGCGCGGACACCGCCGCCGAGATGACGATCCCGCTGCTGGTGGTCCGGGGCTGACCCGGTTCGTCCGTGCCTCTGCGCTGTCTCCCGGGTCGGCCCCGCCTCGTCCGGGGCCGGCGGGCGGTCGCCGTGGGGTTGTCGGACCGGCGGGCTAGCCTGCTGACATGGGCCGCAGCCAGTCGTTGCCCCGAGGCGGTGACCCGCGCTTCGGGCCGGACGCCGACGACACCGGCTGCACCGTCCTGCACGTCGACATGGACGCGTTCTACGCCTCGGTGGAGGTGCGCCGCCGGCCCGAGCTGCGCGGCCGGCCGGTGGTGGTGGGCGGCGTCGGGCCGCGCGGCGTGGTCAGCTCCGCCAGCTACGAGGCCCGGCGGTACGGCGTCCGCAGCGCCATGCCCACCGCCCGCGCCCGCGCGCTGTGCCCCGGCGCGGTCTACCTCCCGCCCGACTTCACCGCCTACACCGAGGCGTCGCGGGCGGTCATGCGGATCTTCCGGGACGTCACGCCCCTGGTCGAGCCGCTCTCACTGGACGAGGCGTTCCTCGACGTGGCGGGCGCCCGCCGGCTGTTCGGTCGGCCCGCCGACATCGCCGCGCTGATCCGCCGCCGGGTCGCCGAGGAACAGCGACTGACCTGCTCGGTCGGCGTGGGGCCGAGCAAGTTCGTGGCCAAGCTCGGCTCCACCCGGGCCAAACCTGACGGCCTGCTCGTGGTCCCGGCCGCCCGGGTGCTGGACTTCCTGCACCCGCTGCCGGTGTCCGCGCTGTGGGGCGTGGGGGAGCGTTCCGCGGACGCGCTGCGCCGCCTCGGCCTGCGTACCGTGCGCGACCTCGCCGAGGCACCGGCGGGCCTGCTGCGCCGGGCGGTGGGCGAGGCGTCCGCCACCCACCTGCACGAGCTGGCGTGGGGGCGTGACCCGCGCGCGGTCACACCCGAGCAGGTGGAGAAGTCGATCGGCGCGGAGGTCACGTTCGACACCGACGTGAGCGACCCGGACGAGATCCGGCGGTCCCTGCTCGCCCTCGCCGACAAGGCCGGCGCTCGGCTGCGGGCGGCCGGACAGGTGGGCCGCACCGTGTCGCTCAAGGTCCGCTTCGCCGACTTCCGGACGGTCAGCCGCTCCCGCACGCTCGCCGTGCCCACCGACACCGCGCGGGAGATGTTCGACACGGCCTGGGCGCTGTGGGGCGCGCTGGCCCCGGGCGAGCCGGTTCGGCTGGTCGGTGTCCGGATGGAAGGTCTCGCCCCCGCGGGGGAGACCCCGCAGCAGCTCACCCTCGGTGCGCCCGAGCGCGGCTGGCGCGAGGCGGAGGCGGCGGCCGATGCCGCGGCTGCCCGATTCGGGCGGTCCGTCATAGGTCCGGCCAGCCTTCTCGGCCGTCGTGATACACGACAAGTCGAAAAACCGACCCGGCCGTAGGTCGTCCCGCTTTCCGACGCGCGGGGGCCCTCGTAGACTTGCGGGTAAGCAGCCGGTTGGCTGCCACGGTCTGTCGGCCCGACCGGGCCGACCAACGTGACCGGGGAGGAGTGCCGTGCCGCTCTCGGAGCACGAGCAGCGGCTGTTCGAGCAGATCGAGCGGTCGCTTGCCGAGGACCCCAAGTTCGCCTCGGCCGTGCGCGCCAGCGACCCGCGTTTCCACGCGCGGCGTCGCGTGCTCGTCGCTGCCGGCGTGGTCGTCGCTGGTCTGGCCCTGTTGATCTACGGTGCCGTGATCAAGATTCCTGCGGTGGCCGTGGCGGGTTTCGTCGTCATGCTGGCCTCGTTGGGCTACGCGGTGCAGTCGCACCGCCGATCCCAGTCGCCCGACCTGCACGTGGTCGGCGGCACAACGAGCCGGCGTCGTCCCCGTGGCCGCAGTGGCGGTGGCGGTGGTGGTGGCCGTCGGGGCTCCTTCCTCGACCGGATGGAGGACCGCTGGCGGCAGCGCCCGGAGGGCCACCGCTGACCGCGTCCCGCCCCTGAACCGGGGCGGGAAACCGGCGGCGCCTCCGTAGCAGGTCGGCAAGCGCCGCCGGGGCGACCTGCTGCCGGTCGCCGCGGCACACGCGGCGAGGGCGCTCGCTCAGTCGTGCCCGAAATCGAGTTCACCGTCCCGCCGCGGCGGCACCACGTCGCGGTCCGCCTCCCGTGGACACCGCCGCGCCTCCGCCAGCACGTTGATGCGCGCCCGGTTCGCACCCCACCCGGGCTGTCACCGTAGAGCTTCCCCGCCTCAACGTGACACACCTGCCCGGCCACCTGCCGTAGCCCAACGGCCCGCTCCCTCGCGATCTTGCACTCCCGGCCCGCGCCGCGCCCGGTGTCTCCCTCGCGATCTTGCACTTCTGGCCCGCGCCGCGCCCCCGATGTCCCCCGCGCGATCTTGCACCTTCGGCCCGAGTTGTGCCCCGAATGTCCCGTTCGCCCGGGCCCGGACTGCAAGATCGCGGATCACCACGGACTGGGCGAACAACGCGCTCACCGCCACCGCGGCGGCGGCGGGCTGCCCAGCCCGTCCGCCCCCTCAATCACGCGCCGCCCGGCAGGCGGGATTCGCCGCCCGTATCCCGGGCGCCGCCGTAGATCTTGGTACGAAAGCGCCCCTATGGGGTCCGTTTCGTACCAAGATCTCGCGTGCGTCCGCGCGGGGCAGCGGCCCAGAAGCGGTGATCAAGGAGTTTGTGTCGTCGGCGGGGCTGGAACTGGACACAAACTCCTTGATCACCGCTTCTGGGC
>NZ_RCVK01000412.1:0-8797 GCF_003667485.1 Micromonospora sp. BL1 | reverse complement strand
CGGTCGGTGAGGGCTGGTGCGGTGGGTGCGGAAATGGGTTGTTGAGTGCGTGGGAGCGCTCCCGTAACATCCCTGACGCGGCTGTTAACGCTCACAACACAATCGCCACCGCCAATGCCAGAGCCGCCGCCCCCGCAGGAGGTCAGTTCATGCCCAGATCTAGATCAGTCAATGCCATATTGGCGTCGGCCGGTGCCGCGCTGCTCGCGTCGGCGACCGTCGCCGTGGCGCTGCCCGCCGGGGCCGCCGCCGCGGGCTGCTCGGTCAACTACGCGATCTCGTCGCAGTGGCAGGGCGGCTTCGGCGCCAACGTCACCGTCACGAACCTCGGCGACCCGGTGTCGAGCTGGACGCTGACGTGGTCGTTCGGCGCCGGGCAGACGGTGACCCAGTCGTGGAACACGAGCCTGACCCAGAGCGGAGCTGCGGTCACCGCGCGCAACGTCGACTACAACGGGTCCATCCCGACGAACGGCACCACGTCGTTCGGCTTCAACGGCTCCTGGACCAGCAGCAACCCGGTGCCGACCAGCTTCGCGCTCAACGGGGTGACCTGCACCGGCGGCACCACCACGCCGACCAGCGGCCCGACCGGCGCACCCACCACCGCGCCACCCACCACGGCGCCGCCGACCACCGCACCGCCCACGACACCGCCCCCGGGCAACACGTGCAACCTGCCGTCGACGTACCGGTGGTCGTCGACGGGCGCGTTGGCGCAGCCGCGCTCGGGCTGGGTGTCGTTGAAGGACTTCACGGTGGTGCCCTACAACGGGCAGCACCTGGTCTACGCCACCACGCACGACACCGGCACGAGGTGGGGGTCGATGAACTTCGGCCTGTTCTCGAACTGGTCGCAGATGGCCTCCGCCAGCCAGAACGCGATGTCCTCCGGCACCGTCGCGCCCACCCTGTTCTACTTCGCGCCCCGCAACATCTGGGTCCTGGCCTACCAGTGGGGGCCGACCGCCTTCTCCTACCGCACGTCGAACGACCCGACGAACCCGAACGGGTGGTCGTCGGCGCAGCCGCTGTTCACCGGCAGCATCTCCGGTTCCGGTACCGGCCCGATCGATCAGACGCTGATCGCCGACGACCAGAACATGTACCTGTTCTTCGCCGGTGACAACGGCAAGATCTACCGCTCCAGCATGCCGATCGGGAACTTCCCCGGCAGCTTCGGCTCCAACTACACCACGATCATGTCCGACAGCACGAACAACCTGTTCGAGGCCGTGCAGGTCTACAAGCTGCAGGGCCAGACCCGCTACCTCATGATCGTCGAGGCCATCGGCTCCCAGGGCCGCTACTTCCGCTCCTTCACCGCCACCAGCCTGGGCGGCTCGTGGACCCCGCAGGCCGCCACCGAGAGCAACCCGTTCGCGGGCAAGGTCAACAGCGGCGCGACCTGGACCAACGACATCAGCCACGGTGAACTGATCCGCACCACCGCGGACCAGACCTTCACCGTCGACCCCTGCAACCTCCAACTGCTCTACCAGGGCCGCTCCCCCAACTCCGGCGGCGACTACGGTCTCCTGCCCTACCGCCCCGGACTGCTCACCCTCCAGCGCTGAGCCGGACCGTCCAGGAGAGAAGGTCGCATGAGAAGGCACAGAACTACCCGTACCGCGGTGTTGTCGGCCGGGGCCGTCCTGCTGGCCTCCACCGCGACGGCAGCGGCGCTGCCGGCCGGGGCGGCGGCCGCCGGCTGCGCGGTCACCTACGCCGTGTCGTCGCAGTGGCAGGGCGGCTTCGGCGCGAACGTCACAGTCACCAACCTCGGTGACCCGGTCAACGGCTGGACGCTCACCTGGTCCTACGCCGCCGGCCAGACGGTCACCCAGGCGTGGAACGCCACTGTGACGCAGAGCGGGGCGGCGGTCAGCGCCCGCAACGTCGACTACAACGGGTCCATCCCCACCAACGGCACCACGTCGTTCGGCTTCAACGGTGCCTGGACCAGCAGCAACCCCGCACCGACCAGCTTCGCGCTCAACGGGGTGACCTGCACCGGCGGCACGACGCCGACGTCGTCGCCGACCACGTCGCCGTCCACGTCGCCGACGATTTCGCCGACCACCTCACCGAGCACCCCGCCGCCCACCGGGGCGGCGGACATCACCGTCAACACCGCCAGCCGCTACCAGACCATCGACGGGTTCGGCGCCGCGGTGTCGATCTGGGGCGGCGCCTGGTCGACGGCGGAGACGCAGACGCTCGTCGGGCTCGGCCCCAACCAGCTCGGCCTGTCCATCGTGCGTACCGGCATCTCGCCGGTGTCCGGCGAGTGGGGCACCCAGGTCAGCGCGTTGCGGACGGCGAAGTCGTACGGGTCGAACGTGAAGATCATGGCGTCGCCGTGGACCGCCCCGGCGGCCTGGAAGACGAACAACAGCCGGATCAACGGTGGCAAGCTGCGCACCGACTACTACGACGACTACGCCGGCCACCTCAACAGCTACGTCCAGTACATGCGCAACCAGGGCGTGACGATCGACGTCACGTCCGTGCAGAACGAGCCGGACTGGCACCCGGACTACGACTCGATGGACTGGAGCGGCACCGAGCTGCAGACCTTCGTGCGGGAGCAGGGCGCCAAGGTGCAGAACACCAAGCTGATGGTCGCCGAGGCGGTGAACCTGAACTACGGCTACACCGACCCGACGCTCAACGACGCGGCGGCCCGCAACAACATCGGCTACATCGGCGGTCACCTGTACGGCACCGAGGCGTCCGGCCGGCTGAAGCCGTACACGCTGGCGCAGCAGTACAACAAGCCGGTGTGGATGACCGAGTGGAACCTGCACGAGGCCGACGGCAGCGGCTCCAACATCTGGGGCAACCCGGCCAACGCCACGGTCTGGAACGAGACGCTCGACGACATCATGCGCACCGTGCACAAGTCGATGGAGTCGAACTGGAGCGCGTACGTCTGGTGGTACGGCAAGCGCTACTACTCGTTCATCGGTGACGGGGAGTCCGCGTACGGCACCGTGGCGGGCGCGCCGCTCAAGCGGGGGTACGCGTTCTCGCAGTACGCGAAGTACGTGCGGCCCGGCTACCAGCGGGTCGCCCTGACCAAGAGCTCGAAGGCGTCGCCGCTGGAGGTGACTGCCTACTCCGGCGACGGGAAGGTCACGCTGGTGATCCTCAACCGGTCGACCAGCGCGGTGAACAACGCGGTCATCCAGGCGCCGCAGAACGTCAGCCGGGCGGAGTACGTGGCCACGTCGCAGAACGCCAGCGCGGCGAGCCAGCCGGTCGGCGTGAACGGCAACCAGGTGACGGTGAACGTCGGCGCGCGGAGCATCTCCACCGTCGTGCTCACCCTCTGACCGGGGACACGCACGAGGGCGGGGGCGGCCGGATCGGCCGCCCCCGCTCGTGTGTGACTGCTAACTGGCGTACGTCTCGAACTCGCCGACTCTCGGCGTACCGCCGGAGCTGTTGATCTTGAAGTTGATCTTCTTCAGCGAGGTCGCGCCGAACGTGATCTGCCCGGCCCCGCTGCCGGAGGCGAGCACCGCGCCGGTGTCGTTGTTGACGAGCTGCCACGACCCGATCGAACCCGAGGTCCCCGACGGCTCGCGGATGACCACGCGGGACACGGTGGTGGCCGAGCCCCACTTGATCGAGACGGTGCCGGTCGACCCGGACGGCGACCAGTACGTGCTCAGGTTGCCGTCGCGCACGTTGCCGTAGCTGGTGCCGTCGGCCTTGCTGGACCCGTCCGCGCCGGCGCCGGAGACGAGGCTCAGGTTGGTCCCGCCGGACGGCGGCGGGGTGGTCGTCCCGGGTGGCGGCGTGGTGGGTGCGGGCGTGGTCGGCCCCGGCGTGGTCGGCGCCGGAGACTGCGGCGTGCAGTTGCCGTCGGACACCCGCAGGCCGGTGTTGGCGCCCGCGGTCTGCCGCACGATGTCCGGCACGCAGCTCGCCGCGTCGAGCCGGTAGGAGTACGGGACGCTCACGGTGGTCGTCGAGGTCACGTTCGGACCCGCGGGGTAGTTGTCGCTGCCGGGCGAGGACCAGGTCACGTTGTCGAAGATGTTGCCGCTGACCTGCCAGGTGCCGCGCTCGCTGGTGTAGAACGTGCCGAGCACGTCCTTGGAGTTGCGGAAGTAGTTGTTGTCCACCTTGGCCCGCGCGCCGGCCCGGGAGTTGATGCCCGACTCGTGCAGCCCGTTGTAGTGGTTGTTGAACATGTGGGCGATGCCGCCGCGCAGCAGCGGCGTACGGGAGTCGATGTTCTCGTACAGGTTGTGCTCGAACGTGATGTAGCCGTTGCCGCGGTCGCTCTCGCTGGACCCGATGAGGCCGCCGCGGCCGGAGTTGCGCAGGATGCTGTACGACAGCGTCACGTACTGGGTGTCGTCCTTCATGTCGAACAGGCCGTCGTAGCCCTCGGACTCCCCGCCGGACGCCTCCAGCGTGACGTGGTCGACCCACACGTTGCGGACGCTGCTCTCCATGCCGATCGCGTCGCCGCCGTTGGAGGTGGGCGAGCCGGACTTCTTGACGTTCCGCACCGTCACATTGCGGATGATGATGTTGCGGGAGTCGCGGATGTGGATGCCGAGCTGGTCGAACACGGCGCCGCTGCCCACGCCGATGATGGTGACGTTGCTGATCTGCTTCAGCTCGATCACGCCGTCGGCGGTGTTGCAGCTCGATCCGGAGACCTTGCTGGTGTTGCCGTGGTTGATGGTCCCGGTCACCTCGATGATGATCGGGGTGCTGCTGCTGGCCCGGCCGCACAGCGCGGCGTGGATGGCGGTGCCGGTGGTGGCGCGTACGGTCTGCCCGCCCGCACCGCCGGTGGTGCCGCCGTTCTGGGTGGCGTAGCCGGTGGCGCTGCCGGCCGCCGCCGACGCCTGCGGGGACGGCAGCACCACGGCGACGGCGATTCCCACGACCGCCGTGGCCAGTGCCGCGTGGAGTCGCAGCGCGACTGGTCTTCTCATGTCGCCTCATTCCTTTTCGAGCATGCGGGAATTGCCGCCGAGCAGCGGCAGTCACCGAATGGGAATAATGAGGAGCCGCGACGCGATCAGGCGCGTCGCCGGCGAATGTCGTTCATCTGCGATGCCCGGATCGCACATGAAACATCGATGTAACGCAATCGTATGAAAGCGCTTTCCAGGAAGGCAAGAGCTGGCGTTTGCAGGTTTTTTGCACTGTTCGGAGCGTCCGGGCGCGCGGGGCGGCGTCTTGACGGGGTGCGTGATCGGTGGTTGCCTGCACGTCACCCAGAGATCGAAGCTCGTCTACCTCATGCCCTCACGAGGAGCGCCCATGCCCCACCCCCGTACGAGCCGCCCGGTGGCGGCGGTCGCCGGCGCGATCGCCGCCGTCCTGGCCGTCTCGCCGGCGCCCGCCGCACCCCTGGCGGAACCGGCTGTCACCGGCAACACGTGGAACGCCGACCTCACGGTCGTCGACTCCGACGACGTCAACGTCCGCTGGTCCGGCGCCGGACTGCGCCTCGCCGGCGCGGCGAGCCGACCGGCCGCCCAACGCCGGCAGGCGGCCGAGGGCATGCTCGTCACCGCACCCCACCCGCTCGCCGTGCCGGCCAACCGGGTCCGGGCCGACATCGCCGCGACAACCGGCCGGGGCGGCGCCGTCGAGGTGGCGGCGCGCGGCTGGCGGTCGGGCGCGTGGACCGAGTGGCGGTCCGTGTCCGGCGAGGCCGTCTTCGACCAGCCCGTCACCCGCGTGCAGATCCGGGTGGCGCTCACCGCCGAACGGCCCTCCGCCGCGCCCACCGTGCGCGGGGTCCGGCTCGTCGCCGACTCGGTCGCCGCCGTCACGGCCGCCACCCCGGGCCTCACCTACCGGGTGTACGCCACCCGGGAGGGCCTGGTCGGCGGCACCACCGCCAACGGGCACGTGATCGTCTCGCGGGACCACTTCGTCGCGCTGCCGTCGGCCCGCGGCCTCGCGCCGAAGAACACCGGCGACTACACCGTCCGGGTCTGCACCACCACCCGCAGCCGCTGCGAGTACGCGCCGGTCTGGGACATCGGACCGTGGAACACCAGGGACGACTACTGGAACCCCAGCAGCACCCGGGAGATGTGGAAGGACCTGCCGCAGGGCCGGCCCGAGGCGCAGGCCGCGTACCAGAGCGGCTACAACGGCGGCCGGGACCAGTTCGGGCGCACGGTGGGAAGCCCGGCCGGCATCGACCTCGCCGACGGCACGTTCTGGGACGGTCTGCTGCTGACCGACAACGCCTGGGTCGACGTCGCCTATCTCTGGACCGGCACCGGCACCCGGGGCCGGATCGGCAGCGGCCCGCTCAACATCCGCTCCGGCCCCGGCACGAGCAACCCCGTCGTCGGCCTGGCCGCCACGTACGCCAACGTGCCGATCGAGTGCTCGGTCGTCGGCCAGTCGGTGAGCGGCCCGTACCGCACCACCACCCAGTGGAACCGCCTCGCGTCAGGACACTTCATCAGCCACGCGTACGTCTCCGGCGTGACCGGCACCATCGTGCCCTGCTGAGGACGCCCCGCCCGGGGCGGGCCGGTCCGCTGAGGACGGCCCGCCCGGGGCGCGCGCCGGTGTGGCGCCGCCCCGGGTGCGCTGGATGAGCACGACGCAGGCGAGCACCGCGCCCGCCACCACCAGCGCACCGGGCGTGACCGCCTCACCGAGCAGCACTGCCGACCAGATCAGCGTGAGCACCGGCTGGACGAGCTGGATCTGGCCGACCTTGGCGATGCCGCCCCGGGCCAGGCCGGCGTACCAGGCGAAGAAGCCGAGGAACATCGACACCACTGTGAGGTAGCCGAACCCGGCCCAGTTGGCGACGCCGCCCTGCGGAGGGTGGACGAGAGCGGCCACCGCCGTGACCGGCACGGTGACCGGGAGCGACAGCAGCAACGCCCAGCAGATCGTGCGGGCGCCGCCGAGTTCGCGGGCCAGTCTGCCGCCCTCGGCGTACCCGAGGCCGCAGAGCACCACGGCGGCGAGCAGGAACACGTCGGCCGCGGACAGCGCGCCGCGTATCGAGCCGCCGGCGGCGAGGAAGGCGAGCACCAGCGCCAGACCGGCGGCGCTGGCGATCCAGAACAGCGGCGGCGGCCGTTCGCCGGCCCGCAGCACCGCGAACACGGCGGTCATGGCGGGCAGCACCGTGACGACCACCGCGCCGTGCGCGGACGTCTGCGTGGTGAGCGCCAGCGAGGTGAACAGCGGGAAGCCGACCACGACGCCGAGCGCGACGATCGACAGCCGTCGCCACTGGTCCCGGGTGGGGCGCGGCGCGCCGGTCAGCCGCAGGTAGCCCCACGCGAGCAGCGCCGCGCCGACCGCCCGTCCGAACGCGACGAACCAGGGGTCGAGTGTGTGCACCGCGACGCGGGTGGCCGGCAGCGACATGCTGAAGGCCAGCACACCCAGCGCGCCGAGGGCGATCCCGGCGCCCGGTCTCACCGTTACCGTCGTGCGCGCAGTAGCGCTACTCTGTGCCGTCATGAACGATGGTAGCGCTATCGCCCGTGTGGTCCGGCATCTGGGTGCGCTGGCCGCCGACGCCACTCCCGGCACGCGGCTGCCGTCGGTACGGGAGCTGACCGCGCACCATCACGTCTCCCCCGTGACAGTCGCCGAGGCGACCCGGCGGCTCGTCGCGGACGGGCTGGTGGAGACCCGGCCGGGTCGCGGCGCGTACGTGGCCGCCCGGCGCGCCGACCCGCCGCGGGCGGACCTGTCGTGGCAGACCGTCGCGCTGGGCTCACGGCGGGGCGGCGAGGAGGAGATGCAGGCGCTGCTGGCGTTACCGCCGTCGGACGCGATCCCGCTGACCGGCGGCTATCTCGACCCGGACCTCCAGCCGGCCGCCGCGCTCGGTGCGGCACTCGCCCGCGCGGCCCGGCAGCCCGCCGCCTGGCAGCGCGGCCCGGTCGAGGGGCGCCTCGACCTGCGCGCCTGGTTCGCCCGCGAGGCAGGCGGCGGCCTGCGCGCCGAGGACATGGTGATCTGCCCGGGCGGCCAGGCGGCCCTCTCCTCGACGCTGCGGGCGCTCACCACACCCGGCGACACGGTGCTGGTCGAGTCCCCCACCTACCTGGGCGCGCTCGCCGCCGCGCGCGCCGCCGGGCTGCGGGTGGTGCCCGTCCCCGCCGACACCGACGGGGTACGCCCCGACCAGCTCGCCGCCGCGTTCGCCCGCACCGGCGCCCGCCTGTTCTACTGCCAGCCGCTGTACGCCAACCCGCACGGCGCGACGCTCTCCCCCGCCCGGCGCGGCGACGTGGCCGAGGCGGTACGCGAGGCCGGGGCGTTCCTGGTCGAGGACGACTACGCCCGCGACCTCACCGTCGACGGCGAGGCCCCGCCTCCGCTGGCCGCCGACGACCCGGACGGGCATGTGGTCTACCTGCGCTCGCTGACCAAGTCCACAGCGCCCGGTCTGCGGATCGCCGCGATCGGCGCGCGGGGACCGGCCGGGGCACGGCTGCGGGCCGCCCGCCTGCTCGACGACCTCTTCGTCGCCGGGCCGCTGCAACAGGCTGCAGTGGAGTTCCTCACCGCGCCGGCCTGGGACCGGCACCGCCGCACTCTGCGCGTACAGCTGCGCGCCCGCCGGGAGGCGCTGCTGGCGGCGCTGGACCGGCACCTGCCGTCGCTGGCCCCGCGCGCCGTCCCACGCGGTGGCCTGCACCTGTGGGTACGGCTGCCCGACGACACGGACGACGTAGCTGTGACCACTGCGGCCGCGGCAGCGGGGGTGACCGTCTTCCCCGGCCGCCCCTGGTACGCCGCCGAACCCCCCGCTGCCGCGGCC
>NZ_RCVK01000199.1:0-8840 GCF_003667485.1 Micromonospora sp. BL1 | reverse complement strand
GCGGCGGGGCGGCGCTCGGGGTGGTCGGTGCCCGGGGCCGGGGCGGCGACGCTCAGCGACACCTGCTTCGTGGCGCTGGTGCTGTACCCCTTCGCCGCGACGGTGAAGGCGAACGTGCCGGCGCTGGTCGGGGTGCCGCGGAGCCGGCCCTCCTCGTCGAGGGTGAGGCCGTCCGGCAGGGCCCCGGCGGCCAGTGCGAACGCGATGTCCGAGTCGCCGTCGGCGGTGAACCGGAAGGAGTAGGGCTTACCGACGGTGCCGGCGGGCGGTTCGCCGGAGGTGAACGCGGTCGCCGCCTCGGCGACGACGACTGTGGCGTTCTGCTCGTCGAAGCGGTCGTTCTTGTCGGTCATCCGCAGCGTGAACGTGTACGTGCCAGGGGTGGTCGGCGCGCCGCCGAGCGACGTCCCCACCACGAGCATTCCCGGCGGCAGAGCGCCCGAGACCACCGACAACCGGTACGGCCCGGTGCCACCGCTCGCCTCGACGGTGTGGATCGCGTACACCCGCCCGAGGTACAGGGGCGACCGGGGCTTGCCCGACGTGATGACGACCTTCGGTTCGCGTACCTCGACTGTTGCCGTCTGCTCGTCGAAGAGGTCGTTCTGGTCGGTCATCCGCAGCGTGAAGGTGTAGGTGCCAGGCGTCGTGGGGGCACCGCCGAGCGAGTTCCCCACCACGAGCATGCCCGGCGGCAGAGCGCCCGAGACCACCGACAACCGGTACGGCCCGGTGCCACCGCTCGCCTCGACGGTGTGGATCGCGTAGACCTGCCCGATGACCATGACCGACCGGGGCTTGCCCGAGGTGATGGTGACGGCCTCGGTGGCGGCGGTGGCCGGTTCCGCGGCGGCCGGTTGCCCGGCGCCCAGCAGCAGAGCGGCAACCATCGTCAGGGCCATGACCGGGCGAAGTGTCCCCATCGCACATCCAGCTCTCGGTCGGAACCGCTCGCGTCCGCCAGCGGGCCACAGTCCAGTCGATCCAGCAGACTCGGAGTTTATTCGACCAGTGCCAGCGACCCCGGGCAATCCACTGATCGGTGATCACCGTGTCGCCACGACGACAGCCGCGCCCGGCGCGGTCGTGGTGACCGCACCGGGCGCGGGACGTTTCCCGGTACGGAGGCGGGCGAGCGCCTCCGTACCCCCGGGTTCAGAGCGTCGGCGGGGTGAGCGTGCCGACGGCGCTCTCCAGCGCGGCGGCGACCCGGTACATCCGGTCGTCGGCCATGGTCGGCGCCATGATCTGGAAGCCGACCGGGAGCCCCTCGGACAGGCCGCACGGCACCGAGATGGCCGGGCCGCCGTACAGGTTCGTCGGGATGGTGAACAGGTCCGCCAGGTACATCTGGTACGGGTCGGCGGTACGTGACCCGATCGGGAACGCCACGAACGGCGTGGTCGGCGAGATCAGCGCGTCGACCTGCTCGAACGCGCTGGTGAAGTCCCGCGTGATCAGGGTGCGGACCTTCTGCGCCTGACCGTAGTAGGCGTCGTAGTAACCCGACGAGAGCGCGTACGTGCCGATCATGATGCGGCGCTTGACCTCGGGACCGAAGCCGGCCTCGCGGGTCAGCGACATGACCTCCTCCAGCGACCGGTTGCCGTCGTCGCCGACCCGCAGGCCGAACCGGACGCCGTCGAACCGGGCCAGGTTGGAGGAGCACTCGCTCGGCGCGATCAGGTAGTAGGCCGGCAGCGCGTACTTGAAGTGCGGGCAGGAGATCTCGACGATCTCGGCGCCCAGCTTCGCCAGCGCCTCGGCCGACTCGCGGAACGCGGCCATCACGCCCGGTTCCGCGCCCTCGCCGGTGAACTCGGTGACCACGCCGAGCTTCACGCCGGTCAGGTCGCCGGTGGCGCCGCGCCGCGCCGCGGCCACCACGTCCGGCACCGGGGCCGGGATCGAGGTGGAGTCGCGCGGGTCGTGACCGCCGATCGCCTCGTGCAGCAACGCGGCGTCGAGCACGGTACGCGCGCACGGGCCGGGCGTGTCCAGCGACGAGGAGAACGCGACCAGGCCGTAGCGGGAGGTGCCGCCGTAGGTGGGCTTCGCGCCGACGGTGCCGGTGACCGCGCCGGGCTGGCGGATCGAGCCGCCGGTGTCCGAGCCGATCGACAGCGGCGCCTCGTACGCGGCCAGCGCCGCCGCGCTGCCGCCGCCGGAGCCGCCCGGGATCCGGTCGGTGTCCCACGGGTTGCGGGTCGGACCGTACGCCGAGTATTCCGTGGAGGAGCCCATCGCGAACTCGTCCATGTTCGTCTTGCCGAGCATCACCGTGCCGGCCGCGCGCAGCCGCTCGACGATCGTCGAGTCGTACGGCGGGCGCCAGCCCTCCAGGATCTTCGACCCGACGGTGGTCGGCACGCCCTTGGTGGTCAGGACGTCCTTCACGGCGACCGGCACACCGGCGAGCGGGCCCAGTTCCTCACCGGCGGCGCGCCGCTCGTCCACGGACCGGGCGGCGGCGAGCGCCCCCTCGGTGTCGACGTGCAGGAACGCGTGCACCCGGTCGTCGACGGCGCCGATGCGGTCCAGGTGGGCCTGGGTGACCTCGACCGCGGAGGTCTCGCCGCTCGCCACCAGCCCGGCGATCTCAACGGCGGTCAGCTTCGTCAGGTCGGTCATGCCGGCACTCCGCTTCGCTCCGTGCCGTCACGACCGACAACCACGCTGAGCCTGATGATTCGCTCGCTGCGCTCGCTCATGAGGCCACATCCTCGTCCAGGATCCGCGGGACGCGGAACCGCTGCTCCTCGGCGTCGGGGGCGCCCGACAGCGCCTCCTGCGGGGTCAGGCCCGGCCGCACCACGTCCTCGCGGAGCACGTTCGTCAGCGGCACGGAGTGGGACGTCGGCGGGATGTCCGCCGCGGCGACCTCGCCGACCTGCGCGACCGACTGGAGGATCACATCCAGCTGGCCGGCGAAGGTGTCCAGTTCCTCCTCCGTGACGGCGAGCCGCGACAGTCGCGCGAGGTGCGCGACCTCCTCGCGGGAGATGGCGGCCATCAGTGCCCCCTTCGTGGCTGTCCTGAGACGTCTGCGGTGGGCCGGCCGCGCGTACGGGCGTGCTCGATGACGCGCGGTGACCGGAGCGAGTCTATTGTCCCGCCGTCACGACGACGCCTTCGACTCCCCCTCCGGCGCCGGACCGCTGCGGCTCCCCGCCTCCGCCGGGCGCACCGGGCGGTAGCGGGACAGCCAGGCCACCAGGTCCTCGGCCGGCATCGGCCGGGCGTGGAACCAGCCCTGCGCGACGTCGCATCCGGCGGCGTGCAGCAGCCGCCAGGTGCGCTCGTCCTCCACGCCCTCGGCCACCACCCGCAGCCCGAGCGCGCCGGCCAGTTCGATCATCGAGCGGACGATCGCGGCGTCGTCCGGGTCCTCGGCCATCCCGAGGACGAACGACCGGTCCACCTTCACCTCGGACAGCGGGAGCCGGCGCAGGTGCTGCAGCGACGAGTAGCCGGTGCCGAAGTCGTCGAGCGCGATGCCGACGCCGATGCGGTGCAGCTGGGTGATGCTGGCGAGCACCCGCCGGGGGTCGGCCATCAGCGCGCCCTCGGTGATCTCCACCTGGAGGCGCTCCGGCGGCACGCCGTACCGGGCCAGGCGGTCGGCGATCTGGTCGGCGATCTCGCCGGTGTGCAGGTCACGGACGCTGACGTTGAGCGCGGCCCGCAGCGTGAGCCCGGCCGCCGACCACTTGGCGAGCTGCTCCACCACGTCGTCGACCACGCGGCGGGTGAGCAGGCGCATCACCGCGCTCTGCTCCGCGACCTGGATCAGCTCGCCCGGGTCGACCATGCCTCGGCGCGGGTGCCGCCAGCGCAGCAGCGCCTCGACGCCGACCACCTCGCCGGTCGCGATGGCGATCTGCGGCTGGTAGTACATGGTGATCTCGCCCGGGTGCGCGGCCTGGTCGTCCGGCTCGGCGGTCGTGCTCCCGTCGGCGGTCGGGCCGATGACGCCCGGCGCGCCCGTACTCACCGCGGCCTGCGCGTCGTGCCCGGTGCCGGCCTCGACGTCGTGCCCGGCGTCCGTCCCGCGCGCGGTCTCCGCGTCGGCGTCCCCGCCACCGGCCACGAGCGGCGCCACCACCGCTGCGGTGCCGCCGGCGCGCGCGGCCCGGCTGCGGATCGGGTCGGCGCCGGTGAGGATCCGCTCGATCAGGTCGTCGTCGTGCCGCTCCTCCGCCCGGTCCCGGCGACGCCGCAGCCACCGGTTCGGCCCGTCGCCGGACCGCCCGCGGCCGCCGTCGCGCGCCGGGCGCTGGTTGCGGGCCGGGCGGTCGGCCCGGACCGGCAGCGCCGGCTGGAGGGCGGCGCCGTCACCCCCGCGTACGCCGACCGTCTCGCCGCCCTGCGCGGACGGGCCGGACTCCAGCACCCGCCGCAGGTCGGCCAGCAGACTCAGCCGCTCGGCCGAGTTGTGGTCGGACTCCGGCGCGTAGACCGCCACCGTGTCGTTGCGGTGCTTCGCGTCGTACATGGCCACGTCGGCGTGACGCATCAGGGTGGCGAAGTCCTCGCCGTGGTCGGGGTAGAGCGCGATGCCGATGGCGCCGCCCACGTCCAGCGGCAGCCCGTCCAGCGGCACCGGCTCGGCGAGCGCGGCCACCACCCGGTCGGCCCGCTCGCGGGCCTGGTCGATGTCGGTGAGCCGGGGTACGACGATGGCGAACTCGTCGCCGCCGAGCCGCGCCACCATGTCACCGCCGTCCACAGCGCCCATCAGCCGGGCGCTCACCTCGACCAGCAGGCGGTCACCCACGGCGTGCCCGAGCGCGTCGTTGACGTGCTTGAACCGGTCCAGGTCGAGCAGCAGCAGCGCCAGGTGGGCGTCCGGCGCGCCCCGGGCGGCCCGGTCGCCGTGCAGGTGCACCTGCTCGGCCACCTCGGTCAGCAGCGCCTTGCGGTTGGGCAGCCCGGTGAGCGGGTCCACGTCGGCGAGCTGTTCCCGTTCGGCGGAGAGCCGGGCCATCCGGTAGACCGCGAACAGCGGCACCAGCACCAGCGGGATCAGCGCCGCGCTGGCCCGGGCGGCGGCCACCAGCACCGGCGCGAGCAGCAGCAGCGAACCGGTGGCGAGCAGCTCATAGGCCAGGCCGCTGCGGACGCTGGGCCACCAGCGGTCGCCGAAGCGCAACCGGACCGCCGAGCTGACCAGCCCGTAGTTGACCACGAACCAGGCGACCGTCGCGCCGCCCACCGCCGCCACGTCGGTCCAGTGCAACCGGCCGCCGTCGAACAGCTCACCCGGGCCGATCCGGGTGACGGCGTACGCGGCGGCCAGCGCGCACGCGTACTGCGCCGCGTTGAAGCCGGTGCGCCAGGGGGCGTACCCGAGCCGCCAGCCGCTGACCGCGACCGCCACGGCCTGCACCGCGACAGCCGGACCGAAGCCCCAGCCGAGCAGGATGGCGAAGGTGAAGCAGGTCGACGGGAACACCGCCGAGGTCTGCCGCCGGCCGGGCGGGACGAACGGGCGGGCGTCGCAGGCGACGGCGAGCGCCGCCATGGTCCAGAACGCGGCCGGCAGTCCGCTCCACCTGTCGGCGAGCGCGACGAGCGGACCGACCGAGACCGCCAGGGCGACGACGCCGATCGCGCCGACGAAGCCGAAGAACGGCCCGCTCCGCCCGGGCGGGACGGAGTTACGCGGGTCGCCGGTCTCCATCGCACCTCCCGGGGAACGTCCTGGCGCGCGCCGTCACGCGTCGTACGCCAATGAAACGCCCTCCGAGGCGATTTCCCCGACACGACAGTCACGAATCGGTCGTAGTCGTAATTAACTTGGTATCCGCCGGAGGGAAGCTGTGACCAGCCTGTCAGTCCTCCACCCGGGCCACCTCGCGGGCCGCCTCCGGGCCGGAGTCCAGCAGGACGCGGAATCCGTCCTCGTCGAGGATCGGCAGCTTCAGTGTGGCGGCCTTGTCGGCCTTGGAGCCGGGATTGTCGCCGACCACCACGAAGCCGGTCTTCTTGGAGACCGAGCCGGTCACCTTGCCGCCCCGGGCCTGGATCGCCTCGGCCGCCTGGTCACGGCTGAACCCGCTGAGCGTGCCGGTGACCACCACAGTGACGCCGTCGAGCGGTCGCGGCCCCTCGTCGGCGGCCTCCTCGGCCATCCGTACGCCCGCCTCGGCCCACTTGCGCACCACGTCGCGGTGCCAGTCGACGGCGAACCACTCCTTCACGCTCGCCGCGATGGTCGGGCCGACGCCGTCCACCGAGGACAGCTCCTCCTCGCTCGCGGCCTCGATCGCGGCGACCGAGCGGAAGTGCCGGGCGAGCGCCTGGGCGGCGGTCGGGCCGACGTGCCGGATGGACAGCGCCACCAGCACCCGCCACAGGTCGCGTTCCTTGGCCTCGGCGAGGTTGTCGAGCAGCTTGGTGGCGTTGCTGCCCAGGCTGCCGTCCTTGTTGACGAAGAACGGTGATCGGCTCAACTGCTCGGCGTCGAGCTGGAACAGGTCGCCCTCGTTGGTGATGATCTGGGCGTCGAGCAGCGCCGCCGCGCCCTTCTCGCCCAGCACCTCGATGTCGAGCACCTTGCGGCTGGCCAGGTAGAAGACCCGCTCGCGGATCTGACCGGGGCAGGCCCGCCCGTTGGGGCAGCGGATGTCGACGTCGCTCTCCTTGGCCGGCGCGAGCGGAGTGCCGCAGGCCGGGCAGGTGGTCGGCATGACGAACGGGCGGGCGTCGGCCGGGCGCAGCTCGACCACCGGGCCGAGCACCTCGGGGATCACGTCGCCGGCCTTGCGCAGCACCACCGTGTCGCCGATGAGCACGCCCTTGCGCTCGACCTCGCGGGCGTTGTGCAGCGTGGCCAGCGCCACTGTGGAGCCGGCCACCCGGACCGGTTCGAGGACGGCGAACGGGGTGACCCGGCCGGTGCGCCCGACGTTGACGTCGATGTCGAGCAGCTTGGTGTTGACCTCTTCCGGCGGGTATTTGAAGGCGATCGCCCAGCGCGGCGCGCGGCTGGTCGAGCCGAGACGGCCCTGGATGGAGACCGGGTCGACCTTGACCACCACGCCGTCGATCTCGTGCTCGACGTCGTGCCGGTGCTTGCCGTAGTAGGCGATGTATTCCGCGACGCCGGCCAGGTCGTCCACCACCCGCCACCGGTCGCTGGTGGGCAGCCCCCACGCCTTGAGCGCAGCGTACGACTCGGACTGCGCGGCCGGCCGGAACCCGCTGCGCGCGCCGATGCCGTGCACCACCAGGCGCAGCGGGCGGGACGCGGTCACCCGGGGGTCCTTCTGCCGCAGGCTGCCGGCGGCGGCGTTGCGCGGGTTGGCGAACGGCGCCTTGCCCTGCTCGACCAGGCTCGCGTTCAGGTCGGCGAACGCGGCCACCGGGAAGTAGATCTCGCCGCGCACCTCGATCAGATCCGGCACGTCGGGGAAGTCGTCGGCCGGGGTCAGCCGGGCCGGCACCCCCTTGATGCTGCGCACGTTGGCGGTGACGTCCTCGCCGGTGCGGCCGTCGCCCCGGGTCGCGGCGCGCACCAGCCGGCCCTTGGAGTAGGTCAGGTTGATGGCGAGCCCGTCGACCTTCAGCTCGCACAGGTAGGGCACCGGGCCGCCCGCGTCGCGCTCGACCCGCTCGGACCAGGCCGCCAGCTCCTCGTCGGCGAAGGCGTTGTCGAGCGAGAGCATCCGCTCGGCGTGCGCGACCGGCGTGAAGTCGGTGGAGAAGGTGCCGCCGACCCGCTGGGTGGGCGAGTCGGGCGTGCGCAGCGCCGGGTATTCGGCCTCCAGCGCCTCCAGCTCCCGCAGCTGCCTGTCGAACTCCGCGTCGGTGACGGTCGGCGCGTCGAGCACGTAGTAGCGGTACTGGTGTTCGGTCAGCTCCTGGCTGAGCGTGGCGTGCCGCTCCCGGGCCGCCGGGGTCGGCTCGGCACCCGCCGCCGCGTCCTGGGCCGCGTCGACCGCTGGGGGAACCGCTTCTTCGGACACGCCGCCGCCTTCGGACACCGCTGTCGACCTCCCGTGTTCGTGCTACCCGAGAACCGTAGCGGTCGGGGGTGACAGTCGTCCGGCCACCCGCGCCGAGCAGGGCGAACCGGCGCCGGTCGCGCCGCCGGGCGGGTGCGGCCCGGCCGTGCGACGATCGCGTCGGCGGTGCTGGGCGACAACGGTCGGGAAGGCGGGCGACGGATGCGCGACGGGGTGATCTGGGCGCTGGTGATCGTGGCCTGCGTCGCGGCCGGCTGGCTGTGGAACGACTGGCGTCGCCGCTCGGCCGAACGCGCCGCCGGGACGCGCGACCGGGCCGGTGGACGGCGGCCGGGCACCGGCCGTGGCAGCCGGAGCAGCGGGCCGGGCGGCGACCGGCCCGGCACCGACCGGACCGGCGGTGGACGTGGGGACGACCGGCCCGGCGGCGGGCGCCGCGGTGACCGGGCCGGCGGCGGGTCGCGAGGTGAGCGCGTCGGCGCGCCGCCGAGGCCGCGGGGCGCCCGGGCCGACCGGGACGAGCCCCGGCCCGGGGAGATCTGGTGGGCCGACGTGCCCTACGCCGACGGAACCGGTTCCAAGGTGCGCCCCTGCCTGGTGCTGCGCGTCGACGGCCGGGACGCCGAGGTGCTGAAGATCACCAGCCAGGACAAGTCGGACCGGGACGACCACCTGCCGATCCCGACGCGGGACTGGGATCCGGACGCCGACCACGACAGCTACCTGGACGTCAGCGAGCCGATCCCGGTGCCGCTGAGCGCGTTCGCCGACCGGGCCGGCACCTGCGACCCGGCCCTGTGGCGCGGCATCCGCCGCCTCGACCACCTCACCGGCTGATCCGTCCGCGGCAGCCGGCACCCGGACCCGCCC